>JANJTI010000066.1 GCA_024711185.1 Brevundimonas sp.
CAGCTGGGTTTCGGCTTCCTGGCCGGAGCTCTGTGGCTGCGTACTGGCTCGATCGCATTGATCTCGCTGGTCCACTTCCTCTTCAACGTGGGGAACGAGCTCTTCATCTGGTAACTGCGGAGTACTTCCCCGCCAACGTGCCGCGGCCCGACCGCATGCCGCAGACGCGCAGACGCACTGCGGGCGGCGAAAGCAGCTGGTCCCAAGCAGCCAGAGGGAAGCGCTGAGCCATTGATAGCGATGGTGCCGGCTACAGGGATCGAACCCGTGACCTTCGGTTTACAAAACCGCTGCTCTACCAGCTGAGCTAAGCCGGCCGCCTCGCTTCGGCGGGCCCTTATGCGGATGTCGCGGGCCGCTCGCAAGTCACTCCAGTTCGGCGGCTATGCGGCCTGCCAGGTCGCGCAGGGTCTCCGTCTCCGCCACGGGCGCCTGGGCATGCCCCTTGAGGGGGCGGTCGGCCCAGCGCGGGATGACGTGGAAATGCAGGTGGAACACGGTCTGGCCGCCGGCTGCGCCGTTGAACTGCATGATCTGGAAGCCCTCCGGACGCAGGGCCTTCTCCACGGCGCGGGCGGTGCGCTGCGTCGCCGCCGCCAGCCGGGCGAGGGTCCCGGGCTCCACCTCCAGCAGGTTGCGGGCCCGGGAGGTCTTCGAGATGACCAGGACATGACCTTCCGACTGGGGGAAGACGTCCATGAAGGCGAGGACTTCGTCGTCCTCCCAGACCTTCACCGAGGGGATTTCGCCGCGCAGGATCCTGGCGAAGATGTTGTCGGGGTCGTAGGCGGCGTGCAGGGTCATCGGCGGCTCCGGTCTGGCGCCTGGCAGGCTAGCAACGCGCGGCAGGGGAGGGGAGCCCCTCGGGCTCGCCGGTGTTATGCTCACGGTTCCAAGGGAGTCCAGGCATGCTGCGTTTCATCGTCCAGTTCCTCGTCACCTGCCTGGCCCTGTGGCTGGCGGCCCGGATCGTGCCGGGGGTGGGGTTCAGCGATACGCCAAGCCTTCTCCTGGCGGCGGTGCTGCTAGGGATCGCCAACGCCGTGGTGCGGCCGGTTCTGACCTTCCTCACCTTTCCGCTGACGATCCTGACCTTCGGCCTGTTCCTGCTGGTGGTGAACGCGGCGGTGATCGGCCTCGTGGCGGCCCTGCTGGGGGGATTCGTGGTCGACGGCCTGTGGGCCGGCATCGGCGCGGCCGTGGTCACCGGCGTGGTCAGCTGGGTGGCGGGCTGGTTCATCGGCGACGGGCGGCGCCGCGACTGATCAGCGGTCCCGGCGGAAGGGCGAGAGTTCGGCGGTCAGGGCGGCGATTTCCGTCTCCACCGCCGGGCGCTCGCGCGCGAGGTAGTCGGCGACCGGGCCGCGCAGGGCCGGATCGGCGATATGGTGGGCGGAACAGACCCGGGTCGGCAGGTAGCCGCGGGCGATCTTGTGCTCCCCCTGGGCCCCCGCCTCGACCCGCGACAGCCCCCGGTGGATGGCGAACTCGATCGCCTGGTAATAGCAGAGCTCGAAATGCAGGAAGGGCACGTCCTCCAGCGCGCCCCACTGGCGGCCGTAGAGGGCGTCGCGCCCGATGAGGTTGAGCGCGCCGGCGACGGGTCGGCCCTCGCGGAAGGCCATGACCAGGGCGATCCGGTCGGCCATGGTGGCTCCGATGCGGGTGAAGAAGTCGCGCGTCAGGTAGGGGCGGCCCCACTTCCGCGAGCCGGTGTCCATGTAGCAGGCGAAGAAGGCGTCCCAGTGCGTCTCCTCGATCCCCGCCGGTGAGGACGCGGATGTCGAGACCGGCCTGCGCCTCGCGGCGCTCGCGGCGCACCGTCTTGCGGCGGCTGGAGGAGAGGGCGGCGAGGAAATCGTCGAAGTTTCCATAGCCCTGGTTGCGCCAGACGTACTGCAGGTCCTCGCGCAGCAGCAGGCCGGCTTCGCCCATCGCCTCCCACTCCGGACGGGTGGGGAAGTTGACGTGCAGCGAGGACAGGCCGAGGCGGTCGACCAGCTCCCGGGCGCCCTGCAGCAGGGCCGCCCGGACCGCAGCGGCGTCCGCGCCGGGGCGGTGCAGGAAGCGCGGACCGGTCACCGGGGTGAACGGAACGGCCCCGAGCAGCTTGGGATAGTAGCGGCCGCCGGCGCGCTCGTACGCATCGGCCCAGCTGTGGTCGAAGACGTACTCGCCCTGGCTGTGGCCCTTGAGCCAGAGGGGCATGACGCCGAGGACGCGGCCATCCCCGTCTGAGAGGGAGAGGTGACGGCCGGCCCAGCCCTCGCGGGGCGCGGCGCTGCCGGAGGCCTCGCAGGCGTCGAGAAAGTCGAAGGAGACGAACGGGTCGCCGGAGGGGGCGGCGCAGGCCTCCCAGGCCTCCCGGCCGATGTCGGCGACGGCGGCGTGGACCTGGATGGTGAAACTCACCGTCTCCTCCCCATCAACGATGGGGAGGGGGACCGCGAAGCGGTGGAGGGGTTAGGACTGGGGCGCGGTGGTCACCCCCCCCCATGGCGGCGCACGCTCCAGGGCCCACTCCACCCCCACCACCAC
>JANJTI010000008.1 GCA_024711185.1 Brevundimonas sp.
GCCTGACGGGCCTCGCGCTCGCCCTTCTGCACCGTCTGGACGATGCGGCGGTAGTCGTCGATCGGCAGGCCGGCCTCGGTGGCCACGGCGGCGATGTCGCCGCGGATCTGGGCGATCTGTCCGGCCTCGTTCTCGCTGAACTTGGTCCAGCGCACGCCCATGTCCTTGACGCTCTCGGCCCAGTTCGGGTCCAGCTCGCGGCCGAAATAGGCCTTGAGGAACTCGGGGCGCGAGATGCCGTAGCTGTCGGCGAGTCGCAGCAGCCGGCCTTCCAGACCCATCAGCCGCTTGTTGATCGCGTAGAGCTGCTCGACCAGCGCCTCGATGCGGTTGTTGTTCAGCTTCATCGTCTTCAGGCGGCCAGAGATGTCCGCCGTCAGCTGGTCGTAGGTCTTCTGGTCCTTGGCGCTCAGGGTCTCGCCCTTCAGCCGCGCCTCGACCAGCCTGTCCTGAAGCTTGCGGAAGGCGCCGAAGTCCGCGGCGATGGCGTCGAGAACTTCCATGACGCCATCGCGCAGCTCCGCTTCCAGCGCCGAGATCGACATCCCGCCGCCATCGTCGAAGTCGTCGTCATCCTCGTCGCCCTCGGTGCCATCGCCTTGTTTTTCCTCCGACTTTTCAGCCTGCGCCTCGCCGGCCGGGGGCTGGTTGTGCGGCAGGGAGGAGGGATTCAGCACGCCGTAGGTGGCGTCGAGATCGATGACCTCGCGCAGCAGGATCCGGTTGTTGGCCAGCTCGTCGCGCCACACCATGATCGCCTCGAAGGTCAGGGCGCTCTCGCACAGCCCCGAGATCATGGCGTCGCGGCCGGCCTCGATGCGCTTGGCGATAGCGATCTCGCCCTCGCGGCTGAGCAACTCGACCGAGCCCATCTCGCGCAGGTACATGCGCACCGGGTCGTCGGTGCGGTCATAGGCCGACTTGGCCGGTGTCTCGGCCACGGCGGTCTCCGCCGCCGCCGCCACCTCGGTGCTCTCGCCTTCCTTCTCGGCCGCCTCTTCCTCGTCCTGCACGACGTTGACGCCCATCTCGGACAACATCGCCAGGGTGTCCTCGATGGCGTCGCCCGACACCTCCTCGGACGGCATGACCTTGTTCAGCTCGTCCATGGTGACGTAGCCGCGCGCCTTGGCCTGCTTGATGAACTTCTTCACCGCGGCGTCGGTGAGGTCGAGCAGCGGGCCGTCGGTCTGGACTTCGGCTTCCTGCGTCTCGGTCGGGGCGCTCATTCAGTCTCTTCTCCGGGTGGAGGGCTGGTCCGGCCCGCCGCCAAATACAACACGTGGCGAGGTCGTTGGTTACGAACCCGCGCTGTTCAGAGCGAAATCGGTTCAGTTGGCCGAAGGCCGGCTGAGCTCAGATTTCGCTCCGCTAAGAAAGATTGACGATTCCCTTCAGGAATCGTCGAGCCAAATCTCTCCGGTTTTGATCGCACGGCGAAGCGCGTCCCGCTCGGCCTTCAGCCTGCGGAACGCCTCGTCCTGCCCGGGCACGCTGCGCGCCGACGACAGGGCGTCTTCCAGGGCGGCGACACGCGTGAGCGCGTCGTACGCCTGCGACCAACGGATCCGCGCCTCGGCGAGGGGCTTGTCTGCAGCCAGGAAAGGCGCGCCGGACTTCGCCGCCGCCTTCTCGACCTCGCGCATCAAGACGTCATGACCCGATTGCGCCAGATGGCGACGTAGCGCAGCGGAGTCAAGGTCCTGCCCCGAGAAGCGCAGGCGCACCAGCTCCTGCGCCAGCCCGTCGAGGGCCTTGTCGCCGAACCCGTGCGCGGCGATGGCCTCCAGATGGTCGTCCATCCGCTCCGGGTCTTCGACCGCCCCGTGCGCCAGCGCCGCCGCGACAGGCTCGATGGCCCGGCTCAGCGACTGCATGGCCTGCGCGCCTTCCGCCGTCTGCCCCAGCACTGGCGGAGGCCCGAAGCGGCGTCCCGCTCCCCGGACCGGGGCGCCCGCACCCTGCGCCTTGCGCGGCGGAAACAGGGCGTCGAAGCGCTCGAACAGCTCGCGGCGGTACTGCTCCGCCAGATCGCGGTCCTGGATCGCCGAGGCGGCCTGTCGCAGGCGGCCCTTGAAGCCCGCCCGCCGCTCGGGGGTGTCCAGCGGCTCGGCCTCGCCTTCCTTCTGGAACAGCACCTCGGCGAAGGGGCGCGTCGTCGCCAGCGCCTGCCGCAGCGCCGGTGCGCCCTGTTCGCGCAGGATGTCGTCCGGGTCCTTGCCGCCGTCCAGCAGGGCGAAGCGGAAGGACCGGCCCGGCTTCAGCTGCGGCAGGGCCCGGTCGATGGCCCGGTAGGCCGCCCGGCGGCCTGCCGCGTCGCCGTCGAAGCACAGCACCGGCTCGTGCGAGACCCGCCACAGCCGCTCCATCTGCTCCTCGGTGAGCGCCGTGCCCATCGGCGCCACCGCCGGGATTCCCACCCTTTGGCAGGCGATGACGTCCATATAGCCCTCGACCACCACGATGGCCTGGTCCGACCGGCTCTCGGCCCCGAGGATGCGCCGCGCCTCCGGCAGGCCGTAGAGGGTGGCCCCCTTGTGGAAGAGCGGACTCTCCGGGCCGTTCAGGTACTTGGCCCGGTCGTCGGGGTTCATCGCCCGGCCGCCGAAGCTGACGATCCGCCCGCGCGCGTCGAGGATCGGGAACATCAGCCGGTCTCGGAAGCGGTCGTAGGGCGAACCGCCGCCCTCCGGCGCGATCAGCAGGCCCGCCTCGACCAGCTCGCCCGGCTTCGCGCCGCGCTGGACGAGGGCGGTCTTCAGACCTTCGCGGTCGTTGGGCGCATAGCCGAGTCCGAACCGCTCCCACTGATCCTCGGGCAGGCCTCTCCGCTCGAGGTATTCCCGCGTCGCCCGGCCGGGGGAGCGGCGCAGGTTGGCGGCGAACCACTTC
>JANJTI010000100.1 GCA_024711185.1 Brevundimonas sp.
CGTGATCGACGAATTCGTAGGCCGCCAATGTCAGGCTCCGAGACCGGCCGGGAGCGGGGCCGAGCCCAGCGCCAGGCGCACGATGAAGAATACGCCGGCCGCGGCCAGCAGGAGGCAGAGGGCGCCGATGAGGCCGAGCAGGGCGGCGCGCGAGGAAGGCTTGTGGATGTAGTCGTCCACGATGACCTTGAGGCCCATGTTCATGTGCCACACGGAGATCAGCAGGGTGATCGCCAGCACCGTCGCGTTGACGGGGGACCGGAACCAGTCGAGCGCGCCGTCGTAGCCGGCGCCCGCCAGCGCCCAGGCGCTCCACAGGCCCCAGAGCGCCAGCGGGATCAGGATCACCGAGGACAGGCGCTCGGCCTTCCACTCGCCGGCGCCTTCGCGTTCGGACACCTTGACGTGCTTCACGTAACGGGCGGGCTTGCTCACAGGACCACCTTTCCGGTCGCGAACAGGACGATCCAGAAGCCGACGGCGATGACCAAGGCCGCGACGATGCTGATGACGGTCAGGTTGTCGGCGGCCTTCGGGGTCAGACCGGAGCCGGCGTCCCAGACCAGGTGCCGGATGCCGGCTGTCAGATGGTAGGCGGCGGCCAGGGTGATCCCGAACCACACCAGCAGGCCCAGCGGCGAGCCCATGATCGCGGCGAAGGCGGCGTAAGCGTCCGGCCCAGAGGCTGCGGCGGCGAGCCAGGCGCCGACGAACAGCGTGCCGACCGACAGCGCGCCGGCCGCGAAGCGGTTGAGGATCGAGCCCCACATGGTGACGTGGAAGCGCCAGATCTGCAGATGAGGCGACAGGGGCCGCACACGGCCGTTGGGCTGACGCACGAAACGGCCGGTCTGGTCGGTCGTAGGATCGTTGGAGGCGTCGCCCGGGAGGGGAGAGCTCGACATGATGCGAATGGTTCTCAAAAACCCGAGCGAAATCAGCCGCCCGCTATCGGTGCACAGGCTTTAGTCAGCGCGGGGCGGAGGGTCAACGCGGCCAAGGCGCTGCGATCCTGTCCCGCCGTCGGGACACGCTCGGCGGCTCGCGCAGGCGCGGCGGACGCTTGCCGCGCGCCCGCAATGACGGCAGCCTCCGGACCATGTCCGCGATCGTCGCAGCCGCCGTCGCGGTCCTGCTTCAGCAGGCAGGTCCGCATCCTTCCACGGCGAGGCTTTACGAGCCGCCGGCGATCCGGCCGTTCGAACCGCCGCCCGACCTTGGGCGGATGGTCGCCCAAGGCGACGCCGCAGGCGGCGCGCTCCCCCGCTCGCCGGAGGCGCCGGTCACCGTCGATGTTTACGCGCGGTCGTATGAAGCGGGCCCGGGGGACGCCGGGATCGCCTACGACCGGGGGGTGGCGGCGGCCGAGTTGCGCGCCGATCAGGCCGCGGGGCCGCTGGACGGCTACTGGCGGGTCGTCGACGACGCCGGCGTGGCGCTCCTGGATCTGGTCCTGAGCGACGCGGGCGGCGTCGCCGAGGGCGGCTGGCGGGGACCGTCCGGCGCGGGCGCCGCCGAGGCGACGGACGGCCTGCTGGGACTGGAGGGGCTCGGGTCCATCCGCCTTCAGCGAACGAGGGAGGGCTGGCGCGGCGGGCTTTCCGTCGACGGACGAACCCGCCGGGTGACCCTTATCCGGCTCCGTTGAGGCGCAGACCCGACAGGAGGCGCTGCAGCGCCTGCGGCCCGTAGGGGGTCGCCGCGCCGCGGCCCCAGACCGGCTCCGGCCACAGCCCGTCGTCATGGCGGCGGCCGACGACGTGGATGTGCAGCTGGGCGGTGACGTTGCCGAGGGCGGCGACGTTGAGCTTCTGCACCGGCCGTCCGAGGATCGTCCCGATCTCGCGCGCCAGGTGACCGGCGCGCACCACCTCCTCGGCCAGTCCGGCGCGCTCCTCCGCGGTCAGATCCTCCAGTTCGTGCAGTCCGGCGCGCCGAGGGAGCAGGATCAGCCACGGGAAGCGCGAGTCGTCCTGCAGCCGCACATGGCAGAGCGGCCACTCGAAGGCGGGGACGGAGCCGGCGTCGAAGGCGGGATCGACCTTGAAGCTTGTCATGGCGTCCGGGTCGCCCACGGCGGCGGAAGGGTCAAGCGTGACCGTCTTCAGTCGAGGGCGTAGACCACGCACGCCTGATCGGTGAGTTCGCGCAGCGGCGGCTGGAGCGCCAGGCGAGCGGCCTGGATCTGTTGCTCGGTGGGCGCGCCCCGGCCCACGGGCGCCGGCGGCGGGGGCGGCGCCGAGGGCGGCGGGACAAAGGCCGGAGCGTAATCCACATCAGTGGCCGCGCCGCTCGCACCATAGGCCGGCCAGCCGGCGAGGACGTCGGTCTCGCAGGCCCGGCCGGTCGGGTCGATCACCCGGACGCGGCCGAGGCTGGCGCCGGCGTTAGCCACCGCCTCGCGGGCCCGGCGCGCTGCGTCGCGCACCGCCTCGCCCTGCAGCCAGGTCTTCACGGCGTTGTCAGGCTCGAGATTGAAGGAGACCTGGCCGATCGAGGTCGGCTGCGACGCCACCACGGTGGCGTAGACGCGCTCCAGCACCCGCATGTCCCGAACCGTGATGCTGACCGAGGCGTCGGCCTGATAACGCTCGATGCGGTCGGCCCGGACATTGTCGCGCAGCACGCCGTTCTCGTCGCGATACTGGTCGTAGAGGGGTCGGGTGGCGACGGTGGTCTCCACCCGCACCACCTCCGCGCCATAGGCGCCCAATGCCTGGCTGAGGGCGCGGATCTGGTCCGCCGCCTTGGCCGAGGCGTCGGCTGCGCTGCGGTCGATGGCCTGGAACGACGCGCCGAACGTGGCCCGGTTCGCCGCGACCTGGGTGCGCACATGGCCGATGGAGGCGATCACCGGGTCGCGCATCCACCATGGGGCGGGAACATACCGTTCGCCGATGGTGGCGGGCGGGGTCTGGGCGACGGCGAGGGCCGGCGCCGCGACGGCGGCGACAAGGACGGCGGCGAGCAGGCGACGCATCGGTATCTCCCTCTGTGGTTGCACCACCCTGACCGGACCCCGCGTGGCCGTAAAGGGCGGCCGGGCGGATCGTCAGAGCCTGTCAGCCTATAATCGCCATAGAAAGTATCTATGGAAGAATCGCCTTTTGCATCATTGACTTTGTGCAGCGCACGGGCCATTTCGCGGTCGCGGCGCCGCTCCCCCGGCGCGCCACGGAATCCAATCATTCAATCGTTCGAGGAGAACTGCGATGCTGGGCGTCGGTCAGAAGCTGCCTGAGTTCAAGATCATCGGCGTCAAGCCGGGCTTCAACAGCCACGAGGAAAACGGCGTCTCGGCGTTCGAGCCGATCACCGAGAAGAGCTTCGAGGGCAAGTGGAAGGTGATCTTCTTCTACCCGAAGGACTTCACCTTCGTGTGCCCCACCGAGATCGCCGAGTTCGCCAAGCTCGGGAAGGATTTCGAGGATCGGGACACGGTCGTGCTCGGCGGTTCGACCGACAACGAGTTCGTCAAGCTCGCCTGGCGGCGTGACCACGCCGATCTGGACAAGCTGCCGATCTGGCAGTTCGCCGACAACGGCGGCAAGTTCGCCCGTGAACTCGGCGTTCTCAATGAAGAAGAGGGCGTCGCCCTGCGCGCCACCTTCGTGGTCGACCCGCACAACGTCGTCCAGCACGTCTACGTCACCAACCTGAACGTCGGCCGCGCGCCGGCGGACACCCTGCGCGTCGTGGACGCCCTGCAGACCGACGAACTGTGCGCCTGCAACCGCCCGGTGGGCGGCGAGACCCTGGCGGCGTAACAGTAGCGCCAGCGTCTTCACGGACAGGCGGCGGCGAGAGTCGCCGCCTGTTTCGTATCCGGCTATCCGTTTTCCAAGGACTTCTCACATGTCGATCGACGCCCTGCGCGAGCTCATTCCCGCCTACGCGAAGGACATCTCGCTGAACCTGTCCTCGCTGGCCAGCGAGACGGTGCTCAACGACCAGCAGAAGTGGGGCTGCTTCCTGGCCTCGGCCCACGCCATCGGCGTCGCCCCCGTGGTGCGGGCGATCGAGGCCCAGGCCGCGACGGTGCTGACGCCCGAGGCGATGACCGCGGCCAAGGCCGCCGCCGCCATCATGGGCATGAACAACATCTACTACCGCTCGCTGCACCTGATGAAGAACCATGAGTACACGACCCTGCCGGCGCGGCTGCGCATGAACGTGCTGGCCAATCCGGGCGTGACGAAGATGGACTTCGAGCTGTGGTCGACGGCGGTGTCCGCGATCAACGGTTGCGGCGCCTGCCTCGACGCCCACGAGGGCGAGCTGCGCAAGCACGGCGTCGCCAACACCCAGGTGCAGGCGGCGCTGCGCATCGCCGCGGTGGTGCACGCCGCCAGCCGCATCATCGCTTCCGAGACCGCGCTGGCGGGCTGAGCTCAGGCGCCGGCGAGGTGGTCGGCCAGCCGGCCGAACTGCTCGGCCATGACGCCGTCGACGGGATCCGCCATCTCGCCGGCGCCGGGTCCGGTCACCACAAAGGTCCACTTCAGAAGACGACCCGCACCGCCGTCCGTGTCAGTCCAGCTCATGGTCAGGACAGCGTCCGCGCCGATGCCCTGGAGCGGGCCGAGCGGCGCATCGAAGCGAACCATCCGGCGTTCCGGCCAGACCAGCACCGCCTCGGCGTGCTTGACCCCGCCCCCCGGCAGGGTCTCGCACCAGCATCCGCCTGGCCTCAGATCGATCGACAGGTTGGCGGCGGCCCCGGAGTAGGTGTGGGCGTCGCTCCACCACGCCGCCGGGTTCGCCACGGCCGTGAGCACAGCCTCGGGCGGGGCCGCGATCCGGCGCTCGTACGACAGGCTGAAGCCATCCGTGGAGCGGGCGGTCACCTCCGCAGCCGCAGGGCTGGCGGCGGCGCTCAGCAGGGCGGCGAACAGCAGACGTTTCATGCGAGATCCTCCCGCCTTCATCGGCCCCGGAACGGTCACCGCCGTCAAGCCGCCGCGAAGGTCAGCGGCTCGCCCCAGAACTGGCTGACCAGCTCCGACTGCGGTCCGGGCTTGCCGGTGGTCAGGAAATCGCGGCGGCCGGAACCGCCCAGGTCGTACTCGGGATGCCGTTCGAAGTAGCGGTCCAGGGCGTCGGCCACGGCGGTCGGCTGGTGGATCAACGGCGTGCCCGGCGGCAGGGCGGCGGCGAAGACGTCGGCGACGATCTCGTAGTGGGTGCAGCCGAGGATGGCCTTGTCCGGGTAGCGACCGATACGGCGCCGCAGGGACTCGACATGGTCCTGGACCACGACCCGCAACTCCTCGGCCGGCGCGCCCAGCTCGATCAGTCCGGCCAGCCCGGGACAGGCCTCGGAGAACACCGCCAGATCCTCGCGGCGCTTGTCGATCTCGATCTCGTAGACCCGGCTCATGGCGGTGGCGGCGGTGCAGAAGACGCCCACGACGTCGATCGCCTCGACCTTCTCGCCGTGCCGCTCGGCCTCGTACGACCAGGGCAGGCCGGTAGCCGCCTCGATGGTCGGCACGATGATGCCGAGAATGTTGACCGGCCGGCCGTAGCGTTCGCGCAGCGAGGGCGCCCAGGTCTGCTGAAGCCGCCGCAGGGCGATCGCGGAGGCGGTGTTGCAGGCCAGCACGATGACGCTGGCGCCGGCCTCGAACAGCCGCTCGCAGCCGGCGCGGGTCAGCTCGACGATCTCCTCGCCGCCGCGGCCGCCGTAAGGCGCGTTGGCCTGGTCCGCGAGGTAGACGAAGTCCCGCTCCGGAAAGCGGCGGGTCAGTTCGCGGTGGACTGTCAGCCCGCCCACGCCGGAGTCGAAAACGCCTATGGCCATGGTCGCGCGCTTTAGACGCACCGCCCTCCGGCGTCCACCGGCGAAGATTTCCGACGGTTCAGGTGACAGTCAGCCCGCAGACGGCATAGGGTCCGCCACCCGGAACGTTCGGCAGGCACGGAGCTTCACATGCACAGACGTCACCTTCTCATCGCCGGAGGCAGTTTCATGGCCCTGTCGGGCTGCGCCGCGAACGGCATGGATATGGGCATGGGCGGAACCGGTCAGACGCCGGCCTCGCTGGCGGAAGACGCCCGCATCGGCCGCGCCGTGCTGCCCGCGCAGACGCCGCGGGCCGAACTGCTGCAGGCGTGGACTGGCCCGTACCAGGGGGTGCCCCCGTGGGACAAGGTCACTGCGCCGAAGCTGCGCGAGGCGATCCTCGAGGGCATCGAGCTGCAGCGCGCCGAAATCGCGGCCATCGCAGGCCAGGCCGACGAGCCCACCTTCGCCAACACCCTGGTGCCGTACCAGATGGCCGGCGAGCCGCTGGACCGCGCCACCAGCATCTTCGGGGTGATGACGCAGAACATCGGCTCGGACGACTACCAGGCCGTCGACACCGAGGTCTCGCCCCTGCTCTCCGCCGCCGGCGACGAGATCATCTTCAACGAGGCTCTGTTCGCGCGCATCCGCAAGGTCGCGGACGAGGCGCGGGAGATGGGTCTGACCGCCGAGCAGACCCGGTACGCCGAACGCACCCGCGACGCCTTCATCCGCAACGGCGCGGCTCTCGACGCCGCCGGCAAGGCCGAGCTGGGCCGCATCAACACCGCCCTGTCCAACGCCTTCACCTCGTTCTCTCAGAAGGTCGTCAACGACGAGAAGACCTGGACCGTCATCCCGACCGAGGCGGGCATGGCGGGCATGCCTGAGTCGAACAAGGCCGCCGCCGCCGCCGCGGCCCGCGCCCGGAACCTCCAGGGCTGGGCGATCGTCAACACCCGTTCCAGCGTGGATCCTTTCCTGACCTTCGCCGACGATCGCGGCCTGCGGGAGCAGGTTTGGCGGAAGTTCGTGAACCGGGGGGATAACGGGGATTCGAACGACACCAATGCGATCATCGCCGAGATCGTGAGGCTGCGCGCGGAGCGGGCGAAGCTGCTGGGCTTCCCGCACCATGCCGCCTGGCGGATGCAGGACACCATGGCCAAGACGCCCGAGGCGGCCATGGACCTGATGATGCGGGTCTGGGCGCCGGCCAAGGCGCGGGTCGCCGAGGAGGTGGCCGACATGCGGGCCATCGCGGGCCACGACATCGAGCCCTGGGACTACCTGTACTACGCCGAGAAGGTCCGGAAGCAGAAGTACGACCTCGACCAGAACGAGCTGAAGCCGTACTTCGAGCTCAACAACGTGCGCGCCGGCTCGTTCGAGATGGCGCGGCGGCTGTACGGCTTCACCTTCGAGCGCCTGCCGCAGGGCGCCGTGCCCGTGTGGCATCCGGACGTGGTGGTCTACGAGGTCAAGGACCACGGCCAGCACGCCGGCCTCTATTACGCCGACGACTACGCCCGTCCGGGCAAGCGGTCGGGCGCGTGGATGACCAGCTACCGCGGCTACTCGACCTACGACGGGGTCAAGAACGTGCTGGCCTCCAACAACAACAACTTCATCAAGGCCGAGGGCGACGCTCCGGTGCTGATCTCACTGGACGACGCCGAGACCCTGTTCCACGAGTTCGGCCACGCCCTGCACTACCTGTCGTACCGGATCACCTACCCCGGCCTCGGCGGCACGCCGCGCGACTACGTCGAGTATCCGTCGCAGGTGCACGAGCACTGGGTGCTGAGCCGGCCGATCCTCGACGGCTACATGAAGCACGTCGAGACCGGACAGCCGATGCCGCAGGAACTGGTCGACAAGATCGAGGCCTCGCAGACCTTCAACCAGGGCTACGCCACGGTCAGCTACCTGTCCTCGGCCCTGGTCGACATGGACCTGCATACCCGCGCGAACCCGCCGACCGATCCCGACGCCTTCGAGCGCGAGAGCCTGGCGCGCTACGGCATGCCGAGGGAGATCGTGATGCGACACCGCCTGCCGCAGTTCAATCACCTGTTCACCTCGGACGCCTACTCGGCCGGGTACTACTCGTACCTGTGGTCGGAGGTCATGGACGCCGACACCTGGGCCTATTTCGAGGAGTCGGGCGACGTCTTCAATCCGGACATCGCCGCCCGCTACAAGGCGATCATCCTGTCGGAAGGCAACTCGTCGGACCGCGGCGAAGCCTACCGCCGCTTCCGTGGCCGCGACCCGGACGTGGCCGCCCTGCTCAAGGTGCGGGGCTTCCCCACCAACTGAGGCGACAACCGGGGCGACAGGGGCCCGCGGAGCGATCCGCGGGCCCTTTCGCGAGCGATACATTCCCGGAGGGACAAGCGGGACACGCCGGGGGGACAGGCGAGACTGGCGGGACAGTCGATACGGCTCACGCCGGCCAGGCGGGGCTCACCATGGCCAGCACCCGCTCGCCGCGGCGGGCGCGGGCGTAGTCGTCCTGGCGGGCGGGGGGCAACTGGCGGACGAATTCCCGCGTGACGACCTTCACGCAGGTGGTGTCGACCATCTGGGAGGGGCCGCGGCGGCAGGCGTCGCGGGCCGCCTCGGCGGCGCGGGCGTCGAAGGCGGCGGCGCCGGCGCCGGTGGACAGGTCCAGGTCGGCGAAGGGCACGCGCAGCGTGTCCTGGGCGGCGGCGGGGGCGGCGTACAGCAGCACGGCGCCGGCGAGGGAAAGCAGGGTCCGGGTCATGGGAGGGCTCCAGGCCGCGGGATTGCGGCACAAGCCACATGATTGGCGGATGTGACGTTCGCCAGACCGGAAGCGCGACAAAACGGCGAATACAGGCCGAGAACTGCCGAGCTGAAAACAAGCCTGCCTTATGGCAGCGGGAGCCCGGGCAAGGCTCCCGCTGCCGCCGCGGTCAGACCTCGACCAGCGGCAGGCGGCTGAGCGCGTATTCGACCTGGGCCGTCCCCGGCAGCTGGCGGATGGCCTCGTCGCGGAAGGCCGACAGGCAGAAGGCCTGGTCGCCGATACGGCTGCCCGGCCGACGCGCGTCGCGGCACATGCGGCGGGCGGCGGCGTCGAGCCGCGCGTCGAAGGCGTCGGCCCCGGCGGCGGTGGACAGGTCGAGGTCGCCCCAGCGGACGCGCGCTTCCTGGGCGGAGGCGGCGCCAGCGGCGGCGAGGGTCAGGACGGCGGCGAGAGAAGCGAGGATTTTCACGGCGATCTCCTTGAGGGATGCGGTCGCTCTGGGCGGCGACGGTCGGGAGATACGGCCGCGCTGTTGCAGCCGCGTGTGCCTTCCGCGGCGAAATAGCGACGCTGCGTGAATTCGCCGAAAGCTGAACGGTGATCACCCGAGAGCCCGACCGCGCCTTGTCTTCGCCGGGGTTTTCCGCCATAAGCCGCCGCTTCCGGCGCAAGTGAACCCTGCGTCTCCACCTGCACGACCCCGGCCCGGCCGGACGAGGCAGGCGAGAACCCCCCGTCGACGTGATCGTCCACGGGGGTCGTCGTCGTATGGAGCCGCGGGACCGCGCATGAAAGGGTTTGGATGTTCGAGGCTCTGAACGAGCGGCTGACAGGCGTCTTCGACCGGATCACCGGCCGCGGCGCCCTGTCCGAGAAGGACGTGGCCGAGGCCATGCGCGAGGTGCGCGTGGCCCTGCTCGAGGCCGACGTCGCCCTGCCGGTCGTCAAGGACTTCATCGCCTTCGCCACCGAGCGCGCCACCGGCGAGGAGGTGATCCGCTCGGTCAAGCCGGCCGACCAGGTGGTCAAGATCGTCTACGACGGCCTGGTCGAGATGCTGGGCGGCGAGGAGCCGGTCCCGCTCAACACCAACGCTGCGCCGCCGGCGGTCATCCTGATGGCGGGCCTGCAGGGCTCGGGCAAGACGACCACCTCCGCCAAGCTGGCGCTGCGGCTGACGAAGTTCGACCGCAAGAAGGTGATGATGGCCTCGCTGGACACCCGGCGTCCGGCGGCCATGGAGCAGCTCGAGACCCTCGGCAGGCAG
>JANJTI010000109.1 GCA_024711185.1 Brevundimonas sp.
CGGCCAGCACGCTGATGATGCCGGCGAAGATGGAGGCGATGACCATGGTCCGCACGTCCCTGTTGATGACGTGGGTGAGTTCGTGGGCCAGCACGGCCTCGACCTCGTCGCGGCTCAGGGCGTTCACCAGCCCGCGGGTGACGGTGACGCTGTAGCGGCCCTCGTGCAGGCCGGTGGCGAAGGCGTTGAGGCTGTCGCTCTCGATCATGCGCAGGGTCGGGGTGCGCAGGCCACGGGAGATGGCGAGGTTTTCCAGCAAGTTGTAGAGCTCGGGTTCAGACCGTCTCTCAACCTTCCGGGCGCCGGTGATCGAGTCGATGATCGCCTGGTTGCCGAAGTAGGCGATGGCGAACCAGATCGCCGCCACCACCAGGGCCATGGGAACGGTCCAGCCCAACCAGGAGGCGGCCAGCGCCATGTCGTCGCCCAGCCCCCGCCCCGTGCCGGGCAGAAGGCCGAAGCCCATCATGACCAGCTGGGCGCCGTACAGGATGAAGACGAGCAGCACCGGAAATCCCGCCAGCAGCAGGATCGACCGCGTATTGTTCGCCCAGATGTGGGTCTGGAGCCCGACGGCGCCCATGGATCGATCAGGCCTGGAAGTTCACCGTCGGCGGGGCGGCGGTCATGGCGGCGCGGTCGGCCTCGCCCACGTCGAAGAAGGGCTTGTCCGAGCCGAAGCCGACGAGGGCGGCGAACAGGACGGTGGGGAACTGGCGGCGGGCGGCGTTGAACTCGCTGACGGCGTTGTTGAAGAAGCGGCGGGCGGCGGCGAGCTTGTTCTCGATGTCCGACAGCTCGGTCTGCAGCTGCTGGAAATTGGTGTTGGCCTTGAGGTCGGGATAGGCCTCGGCGACGGCGAAGAGGCGGCCAAGCGCGCCCGTCAGCATGTTCTCGGCCTGGACCCGCTCGTTGATGTTGTGGGCCCCGGCCGCGGCGGCCCGCGCCTGGGTGACGGCGTCAAGCGTGCCGCGCTCGTGGGTGGCGTAGCCCTTCACCGTCTCGACGAGGTTGGGGATCAGGTCCTGACGCTGCTTCAGCTGCACGTCGATGTCGGCGAAGGACTGGTCGGCGCGCTGGTCCAGCGCCACGAGGCGATTGTAGGCCCCGACGACGATGAAGCCGATGACGGCGACGATGACGACGATGACGATGATGGCGGTCATTTCAGTCTCCCCGGCGGCCGGAAGGCCCCTCCCCTTCACTATCGCCCGTTATGGTGGGGGCGGTAAGTGAAATCGACGTCAGGTGATCCGTACCTCAGCGGCGAATGTCTGCGCCGCCCCCTCCATCTCGCCGGCTCCGCCGGTGAGCCACCTCCCCACGCGTGGGGAGGCGAGTCGGAGAGCCCCACCATCGCCTCCCCAGCTTGCTGGCGAGGGGGACCGCGCGAAGCGTGGTGGAGGGGACGGCGCGGAGTTACCGGAACTTCCGCAAGCCTCGCGGCCCCTGCCGTCCGGCCTGGGCGCGCTTGCCGAGCCAGTCCTTCCAGTCGGGCCACTGGCGGCGGCGGCCGCCGCCGTCGACCCACTCGGGGCCGGCCTCGCCGTTGAAGGTGGTCACGTCGGCGAGACCGCCCTGCTTGAACGACTGCAGCTTGACGCCCTTGCCGCGCCCCATCTCGGGCAGTTCGTCGACCCGGAAGATCAGCGCCTTGATGTTGTCGCCGATGGTCGCGACGTGGTCGCCCGCGACGCGCAGGGCGGCGAGCATCTCGCCGTTGAGCACCTGTTTGCCGCCGCGCTTCTGGGCCAGCAGGTCGTCCTCCGGGGCGATGAAGCCGTAGCCGGCCTTCGAGGCGACCAGCAGCTTCGCTCCGGGCTGGTGGGCCAGCAGGTTGACGACCTCCACGCCTTCGTCGAGGTCGATCATCAGGCGGACCGGCTCGCCGTGCCCGCGGCCCGAGGCCAGCTTGTCGGCGCCGAGGGTGAAGATGCGCCCGTCGGACGCCGCCAGCAGCAGCCTGTCGGTCGTCCAGGCAGGGACGAGGAAGGCGAGGCTGTCGCCCTCCTTGAACTTCAGCTCCGACGGATCGTCGACCTTGCCCTTCTGGGCCCGGATCCAGCCGCGTTCGGAAAGGACGACGGTGATCGCCTCTCGCGGGATGAAGGCCTCGATCGGCGCGAAGGCGGACGTGTCCACCGCCTCGGAAATCGTCGTGCGGCGTGGCGAGATCATCGCCTTGCGCACGTCCTGCAGGCCGAGGGCGATGAGCTTCGACTGCTTCGCCGGCGAGGCGATCATCGCACGCAGGCCGGCAAGTTCCTCCGACAGCTCCTTGTACTCGTTCTCGATGGACATTTCCTCGATCCGGGCCAGCTGGCGCAGCCGGGTGTCGAGGACGTAGTCGGCCTGGAGCTCGGACAGGCCGAAGCGGGCGATCAGCACCGCCTTGGGCTGCTCCTCCTCGCGGACGATGCGGATCACCTCGTCGAGATTGAGGAAGACGATGCGCAGGCCTTCCAGCAGGTGCAGGCGCTTCTCGATCTTCTGGATGCGCCAGTTCCCGCGCCGGACCAGCACCTCCCGGCGGTGATCGAGGAAGGCCTGCAGGCAGGCCTTCAGGCCCATCACCCGCGGCGTGCCGGTGGCGTCCAGCACATTCATGTTGATCGGGAAGCGGACTTCGAGGTCGGAGAGCTTGAACAGGCTCTCCATGAGGACTTCCGGCTCGACGGTGCGGGACTTCGGCTCGAGCACCAGCCGGATGTCCTCGGCCGACTCGTCGCGCACATCCGCCAGCAGCGGCGCCTTCTTGTTCTCGATCAGCTCGGCCAGGTCGGCGATCAGCTTGGACTTCTGGACCTGGTAGGGCACTTCGGTGACGACGATGCGCCAGACGCCGCGGCCAAGGTCCTCGGTCTCCCAGCGGGCCCGCAGGCGCACGCCGCCGCGACCGGTCTCGTAGGCGTCGAGGATGGAGGCGTGGCCTTCGACGGCGACGCCGCCGGTCGGGAAGTCCGGCCCCGGGACGATCGCCGCCAGCTCGTCCGTGGTCGCCTCGGGTCGGTCGAGCAGCAGCTGGCAGGCCTCGATCAGTTCGCCGACGTTGTGCGGCGGGATCGAGGTGGCCATGCCCACGGCGATGCCCGAGGAGCCGTTGGCCAGCAGGTTGGGGAAGCCGGCGGGCAGGACGACCGGCTCCTCGTCCTGGTCGTCGTAGGTCGGGCGAAAGTCGACGGCGTCCTGGTCGATGCCGTCCATCAGCAGCATGGCGGCCGGCGTCAGCTTGCACTCGGTGTAGCGCATGGCCGCCGCGCTATCGCCGTCGATGTTGCCGAAATTGCCCTGGCCGTCGACCAGCGGATAGCGCTGCGAGAAGTCCTGGGCGAGGCGCACGAGGGCGTCGTAGATCGAGGCGTCGCCGTGCGGGTGGAAGCCGCCCATCACCTCGCCGACGACCTTGGCGCATTTGCGCGCCGCCGCCTGCGGGTTCAGCCGCATCTCGTGCATCGCGTACATGATGCGGCGGTGCACCGGCTTGAAGCCGTCGCGCACGTCCGGAAGGGCCCGGTTGGTGATGGTCGAGAGCGCGTAGGCGAGATAGCGGCGCGACAGCGCCTCGCTCATCGGCTCGTCGATAATGCGACCGCCTTCCGGCGGCGGGGTGTGAACGGTCATGGGGTCCGAATCGGAAATCTGGCCCGGCAAGTCTAGTCGCCGGGCTCGCAGCGGCCGCGATTTTCGGTGGCCACATCGGCCAAATCGGCCAAATCGGCCGGGTCGTCCACAGCTTCGTCCCCGGCGGCGTCCGGGATGCGCAGCATCGCCGCCCGAACCCGATCCGCCCGGGTGAAGGGGTCCCGACAGACGTCATGAGTCGAGCTGATGCGCTCCGCCAGCCGTACGACGCGCAGCCAGGCGGCCGCCTCGGCGGCGCCG
>JANJTI010000142.1 GCA_024711185.1 Brevundimonas sp.
CGGCTGCTCGGGCAGGAAGTTGTGCATGTAGTACTGGCCGCGTCGCGCGTCCCAGGTCCAGGCCGGGCCGCCGAAGACCGACTGCCAATTGGTCGGGGGCGAGCCGTCGTCCCGGGCGTCGACCCAGACGTACCAGTCGGCCCTGGGCCCGACGCGCGACTGCCGGCTCTCGCTGAACCATGCGTGCTGGTCGGAGGTGTGGGCGAAGACCAGATCGGTGATGACCTTCAGGCCCAGCCGATGGGCCTTCTCCACCAGCGCGTCGAAGTGGGCGAGGGTCCCGAAGATCGGATCGACATCCCGGTAATCGGCGACGTCGTAGCCGAAGTCGCGCATCGGCGAGGTGTAGAAGGGGCTCAGCCACACCCCATCGACGCCCAGCGAGGCGACGTGCTCGAGATGGTCCGAGATCCCCGTGAGGTCGCCCACGCCGTCGCCGTTCGAGTCGGCGAAGCTGCGCGGATAGACCTGATAGATGCCCGCGCCGCGCCACCATTCGGCGGCGTCTGTTTCGGCGACGGGATGCTCGATGATCTGTGCGGTCACTCGGAACCTTCGGAAACGCAGACAAGATAGCCCAGGGCGGGCACGGAGAGGGACAGGGCGCCCGGAGCGGCGGCCCGCGACGGACACTGGCCCAGCGCGGCGCGCCAGGCGAGCGATGTGGTTTCGACCGGCGCGTTGACCTCGCGAGGCCCGGTCGAGGTGTTGAAGACGACCAGCGTCTCGCCGGTTGCGTCGAGGCGGGAGAGGGCGAGGATTCCGGGCTCCTGGTCGGCTACCCGCACCTTCACCGCCCCTCGGCGGAGACGCGGGTCCGCGGCGCGAACCCCGGCCATCTCCGCGATCCGCCGGTACATGTCCGCGTTGGTGTCGAACGGCCCGGCGGCCGCGCCAATGCGGCGGTCGTCCGCATACGAGGGGACCCGCGTCTCGAACATGTCCTGCCGCGCGCGGCGGTCGTCGCCGTCGCCAGTGAAGCCCTGCTCGTCGCCGTAGTAGATCACCGGCACGCCGCGGCCGAGCAGGACGAGGGCGTGGGCCAGCGTCGCCCGGTCCAGCAGCTCGCTGTCGGAGATCGCCGGCATCGCGTGCAGGATCAGGTGGCCGATGCGGCCCATGTCGTGGTTGCCGGTGAAGGTCGGCAGCCGCCGCGCGGTCTCCACGCCGCCGGCGTAGATGGCGTCCTCCATCAGCAGATAGCCCATGGCGTCGGGGTGGCGGACGGCGGTGACCATGTCCTGCACGGTGCGCTGGTAGGCGAAGTCCAGCACGGTCGGCAGGCCGTCGACGACCGTGTGCATGGCCGCCGTGCCGGACTGGAAGTCGTATGTCTCGCCGAAGATGTGGAAGTTGGGAACGCCGCGCGCCCGCGCCTTCTCCATCATCGCCGGCACAAAGGCCTGCCAGAATTCCGGGTTGACGTGCCGCGCCGTGTCGATGCGGAAACCGTCGATCCCGTAGTCGTCGATCCAGGCGCCGTAGATGTCGATGAAGCCCTCGACCACGCGCGGGTGCTCGGTGAACAGGTCGTCCAGCCCGGCGAAGTCGCCGTCCAGCCGGGCCTCCGAGTACCAGGCGCTGTTGCCGCGGTTGTGGTAGTAGGCCGGGTCGTTGAGCCAGGCCGGAACCTTGATGGTCTCCTCGCCCGCCGGAACGTACGGCGTGTAGGCATAATCGGGATGCAACAGGGTGGTGAAGTCGCTGCCCGGCTCGCCGGTGAAACCCGGATTGATCGCCTCGCCGTCGAGGCCGCCGCGGCGCTGGTAGGGGTAGTCGCCCTTCCAGCGATAGCCGCAGTCGTTGGCCGGGCACTCGCGGTACCGGATGACGTCGGCCGTGTGGTTGATGACGATGTCGAGATAGACCTTCATCCCCCGCCCATGCGCCGCCTCCACCAGCGCCCGGAACTCCGCATTGCTCCCGAAATGCGGATCGATACGTGTGAAGTCGGTGATCCAGTAGCCGTGATAAGCCGCACTCTCCTGCCCCTCCGGGCCCTGCACAGGCTTGTTGACGAAGGGCGGCGCGATCCACAGGGCGGTCACGCCCAGCCCCTGCAGATAGTCGAGACGCTGCATCAGGCCGCGCAGGTCGCCGCCGTGGTAGAAGCCGGGATCGGCCGGGTCGTAGCCGGTGCTCAGCCGGTCTCCGGAAAGGCCGCCGCGGTCATTCGACGGATTGCCGTTGGCGAAGCGGTCCGGCAGCAGGAAATAGATCACCTCGTCCTCGGGCGGCCGCTCGCGGAAGCCGGCTGCGGACTGCGCGACGGCCGGGGCGGCGAAGGCGGTGAGCGCCGCCGTCAGCAGAAGCGCGCGCGCGAAGCGGGCCGGCGTCGACCGTGCGAGCATGCTGGCGTCCTCCCAAGGCGTCCACGAGCGACATCGGCGAGCGGATCGGTTTGCAAGATTTTGCAGCGACTGCGGCTTCTGTCAATCCGGCGGAAGCCAGAACGAAAGCATGATCCGTCCGGCCAGAAGTCCGCAGGACCGGAGAGCGTGGATTAACAGAACGTCACATTTGGGACACGGTCGAGGCCAACCGCGGCGCAGCCGCTTGCGCGTTTGCGATAAGTTTGCATAACTTTGCGATGACGCTGGACGCTTCCATAGAAATGCGCCGGCTCCAGGGAGGTTATGAGATGAGAACCCAGGTCACCCGGCGTGCGCGCCTTCTCGGTGGAGCCGCTCTCGGCGTCGTCGGTCTGCTGGCGGTGGCCAGCGGAGCTCAGGCCCAGTCGCAGGAGCCGCGGGACGAGACCACCGAAATCGGCGAGATCATCGTCACCGGCATCCGCGGCTCGATCGAGAGCTCGATCGCCGAGAAACGCGGCAACTCCTCCATCGTGGAGGTCGTCACCGCCGAGGACATCGGCAAGCTGCCGGACGTCTCGATCGCCGAGTCGCTCGCCCGCCTTCCCGGCCTCACCGCCCAGCGCCTCGACGGCCGCGGCCAGGTGATCTCGATCCGGGGCCTCGCCCCCGACTTCACCACCGCCCTTCTGAACGGGCGCGAGCAGGTCTCCGCCGGCGACAACCGCGGCGTCGAGTTCGACCAGTATCCGTCGGAGCTGCTGGGCAGCGTGCTGGTGTACAAGACGCCCGACGCGGCCCTGATCGGTCAGGGCCTGGCCGGCACCGCCGACCTGCGCACCATCCGCCCGCTGGACTACGGTCGCCAGACCATCGCGCTGAACGCCCGCTACGAGTGGAACGATTACGGCGCGCTGAACTCGGGCACCGAGGACACCGGCCAGCGCTTCTCGGTCAGCTACATCGACCAGTTCATGGATGACACCCTGGGCGTGGTGCTGGGCTACGCCCATATGTCGACGCCCTATCAGGCCGAGCGCTTCAACGCCTGGGGCTACCCGAACTATTCGGACGGCAATCTGGTGATCGGCGGGGCCAAGCCCTACGTCCAGTCCAGCGAGCTGGTGCGCGACGGTTATCTGGCCACGGTCGAGTACCGGCCTGACGACCGCTGGCGCTCGACCTTCGACGCGTTCTATTCGGAGTTCGACAACACCCAGATCCTGCGCGGCATCGAGTTCCCGCTGGCCTGGGGCGGCAGCGCCGGTGCCTGCCCCGGCGCGCCGGGCGTGTGTCGTCCGGGACCGGCGCTGCGGCCGGGATACACGGTCGAGGACGGCGTTATCGTCGCCGGCACGTGGGATAATGTGAAGGGCGTCGTGCGCAACGACGGCAACCGCCGGACCGCAGAGCTGACCTCGGTCGGCTGGAACAACGAGTTCCGGCTCACCGACGCCTGGACCGCCAACTTCGACCTCAGCTATTCGAAGGCCGAGCGCAACGACGTGGTTCTGGAGACCTATTCCGGCACCGGACGCAATGTGATCGGCGCGCTCGACACGCTCAGCTTCGTGACGACGCCGGAAGGCACCACCTTCACCCCGACGCTGGACTATTCCGACCCGTCTCTGATCCTGCTGACCAGCCCGCAGGGTTGGGGCGCGCCTCCGGGCGGACAGGACGGCTTCATCAACAGCCCGACCACGATCGACGAACTGACCAGCGCCCGCGTCGACTTTGTGCGGGACATCGACACGGGCGGCCCGTTCAGCCGCTTCGCCTTCGGCTTCAACCTGACCAGCCGCGACAAGGAGCTCGATCTCGAGCGCTACTACCTTTCGCTGGACGCCAACGTCGCCGACCCGCTGCACAACACCAGCGTGCCCATCCCGAGCCAGTTCCTGCTGGCGCCGACCAACCTGACCTATCTCGGTCTCGGGCCCATGGTCAGCTACGACCCCTTCGCCCTGGTCGACAGCGGCATCTACACCCTGATCGCGCCGCAGGACGACAACTTCCTGGCTTTCGGCTGGGCGGTGTCGGAAGAGGTGTTCACCAGCTACTGGAAGGCGGATATCGACAGCCAGCTGCTGGGCTTTCCGGTGACCGGCAACATGGGCTTCCAGGTGGTCCACACCGAGCAGAGCTCGGACGGCACCGTGGCTTCGGGCGACCCGGCCGTGCCCGTCCCCCGCTCCGACGGCGACGAGTACACCTACCTGCTGCCCAGCGCGAACCTGTCGCTGGAGGTCGCCGACAACCTGTTCGTCCGCCTCGGCGCAGCGCGGGAGCTGGCTCGTCCGCGGATGGACCAGATGCGGGCTTCCATCAACATCGACTACAACCAGGGCTTCGCCGGCAACACCGACATCGACGACTCTCCCTGGGGCGGGTCGGGTGGCAACCCGCGCCTGCGGCCGTGGATCGCCAACGCGCTGGATATCTCGGTCGAGAAGTACTTTGGCCGCCGCGGCTACGTCTCGCTGGCCGGATTCTACAAGGATCTGGAAAGCTACATCTACGACCAGCAGCAGCTGACCGACTTCACCGGCTACCCCGTGACCGGCGGCCCGGAGCCGGTCCTGCGCCAGGGCTACCTGTCCACCCCGCAGAACGGCGAGGGGGGCCTGATCCAGGGGCTGGAGTTCGCCCTGTCGGTCCCGTTCGACATCCTGTGGGAGCCGCTGGAAGGCTTCGGCATGACCTTCAGCGCCTCGCTGACGGACAGCGACATCGTCTCCAATCCCGGTAGCCCTTCCACCCCGCTGCCCGGCCTGTCGGAAAAGGTAGGCAACCTGACCGTCTACTATGAGCGGGCGGGCTTCCAGGCCCGGATCTCGAACCGCTACCGGTCCGAGTTCCTTGGCGAGCTGTCGGGCGTCGGCACCGACCGCATCCAGCGAATGGTGGACGAGGAGAACGTGGTCGACGCCCAGATCGGCTACGAGTTCCAGTCGGGGCCCATGGAGGGCCTGTCGATCCTGGCCCAGGTGAACAACCTGACCGACGAGCAGTTCAAGACCTTCGAGAACGATGATCGCCGTCGGGTCATCGACTACCAGCAGTACGGCCGGACCTTCCTGGTCGGCCTGAACTACCGCTACTGACCGACCCCAACCGGTCAGGGCAGGGGGCCGCTCCGGGAAGCCGGGGCGGCCCTCGCCGTTTCGCCGCGGCCGGGCCACTTTTGGTTACGGCCGGCCGCAAAGCGCTGGACGCGGGCGTCGGCGGATGGAAGCAAGGACATCAGGACAAGGCCGCGCGCGGACGCCGGCCGCCGGGGAGAGACATGACCGACACCACAGCTGCGCCGCCGTCACGGACCCAGGGTACAGGCCTCGCCTTCGCCTATGTGACCACCCTGTTTTTCGCCTGGGGCTTCGCCACCTCGCTGATCGATCCGCTGATCGCCGCCGTGCGCAAGGTGTTCGACCTGAGCACGGCCGAGGCCATGCTGACCGCCTCGGCGTGGTTCATCGCCTACGCCGTGGTGTCGGTGCCCGCCGCGGCCGTGCTGGGCAAGCTGGGCTACAGCCGGTCGATCATCTCGGCGCTCGCGGTCATGGTGCTGGGCTGCCTGATCGTGCCGGTGGCGACCATCGTCGACTGGTATCCAGGCGTGCTGCTGGCCCTCTTCATCATCGCCTCGGGCGTGACCCTGCTGCAGGTCGCGGCCAACCCGCTGGTGGCGGCGCTGGGCTCGCGCAAGACCTCGCACGCCCGCCTCAACTTCTCCCAGTTCTTCAACTCGCTGGGCACGACGGTCGGGCCGTGGCTGGGGTCGACCGTGCTGCTGACCGGCGGGGTGTTCGCCGCCGGCGCGGTGGTCACCGCCGCAAGCCGCGACGAGTCGCTGCGGAGCATCGACTTCGCCTTCCTCGCCCTCGGCGGCTTCTTCGCCGTGGTGGCCTTCTTCATCTTCACCGCCCGCAAGAAGATCAATGCGGCCGCGGCGGGGGCGGACGAGGGCGGCGGCGTGGCCTCGCCGCTCAAGGCCTTCGGTTCCAAGTGGGCCCTGTTCGGCGCCGCGGCGATCTTCATCTACGTCGGCTCGGAAGTGACCATCGGCGGCCTGCTGACCAACTTCCTGCACAGCCCGACCATCCTGAACATTCCGGAGGCCGACGCCGGTCGCATGGTCAGCCTGTACTGGGGCGGCGCCATGGTCGGCCGCTTCATCGGCGCCCTGCTGCTGACCCGGGTTCGCGCCGGCGTGCTGCTGACGGTGAACACGGTCGTCGCCGCCCTCCTGTGCCTGGTGGTCACCCAGACGACCGGCGAGACGGCCGCTTACGCCGCCATCGCCGTGGGCTTCTTCAACTCGATCATGTTCCCGACCATCTTCACCC
>JANJTI010000190.1 GCA_024711185.1 Brevundimonas sp.
GCCCTTGCGCAGCTTGTCCGACGACACACCCGAGGCGTCGGCGAGGATCCGCATGGCCAGCTGCTCGGCCGACATTTCCAGCGAGTAGAAGGCGACCACGCCGCCGGAGACGGTCTTGCGGCCCTCGGGCGTGGGCTCCCAGCGATAGTTGCGCGCCACGTTGAAGGCGATGTTCGTCGCCAGCGCGGTCTTCCCCATCGATGGACGGCCGGCGAGGATCAGAAGGTCAGAGGGGTGCAGGCCGCCCAGCTTCTGGTCGAGGTCGTCGAGGTGGGTCGCCAGCCCGGCCAGCTTGCCGTCACGCTGGTACGCCTCGGCCGCCATCTGCACCGCGCCCGACAGGGCATGGGAGAAGCTGACGAAGCCGGAGGAGGGCTTGCCGGTTTCGGCCAGGGTGTAGAGCTGCTGCTCGGCCTGTTCGATCTGGTCGATCGCCGGCGTCTCGGGGGCCGGGGCCTCCTTGATGATTTCGCCGCCGATGCGGATCAGGTCGCGGCGCAGGGCCAGATCGTAGACGACGCGGGCGTAGTCGGGGGCGTTGGCGGCGGGTGGCGCGCGATCGACCAGATCGGCGAGGTAGCGCAGGCCGCCGAACTCCTGGAAGGCCGGATCCTGCTTGAACCGCTCCATCAGGATGGTCGGCTCGGCCAGCATGCCCTGGCGGATGTGATCCTCGACGGCGTCGTAGAGGCGCTGGTGGAAGGGCTCGTAGAAGTGGCTGCCCCGCAGACGGTCGCTGAGCCGCTCGAACACGGCGTTGTCGAACATCAGCGCGCCCAGCAGGGCCTGTTCGGCCTCGAGGTTGTGGGGCAGCGACGGGATCGACGCGGGGTCGGCCGGCGACGGAAAGGGCAGGGGGGCGAAGGCGGTCATCGGGGTCATCTCTTACCCCTGCGCCCGCGATACGACATGCGCGGACGCAAGCTTGATCGGGGACAGACCGGGGCCGGTTGTGGGCAGTCCGGAATTCCGCAGGCGGATCAGGGAAGCCTCAGGCCGGGCACGGATAGCGGTCAGCCATCCAGTCGCGGATTCCGTCGGTCACCGACATTCGCTGCCGCCGGGTCTGCGGGATGCCGTTCAGATGGTCGAGCAGCTGGCGCGGATTGAGGTTGATCCGCTCGGGCGGGCAGGCGGGCGGTCGACGACCGGCCGCCCGCGCCTCCCTGATCTCGGTGCGGACCGCCCCGAAGGCGCGCTCCGCCTCGGTTTTCAGCCGGTGCGCGTCGGGGCGCAGCATGGCCGTCGCATTGAGCGGACTGCGGTTGGCGCGGGTGACGAAGGCGTCCAGCGTCATGCCGGCCTGCGCCGCGGCCGAACCCGCGAGGAGACAGGCGGCCGCCGCCGCTGCGAATGCTGCACGCATGATGACCTCCGTTCGGCGAAACCTGCCGTGATTATCGGGAACACACAAGACAAAGGGCGCGCCCGATGCGGACGCGCCCTTCGCGGACTTCAGCGATGTCGCCGGGATCAGGCTTCCTGACCCAGGTTCTCCTGCTGACCGGCGCCGCCGGCGATCATGTCCTGGGCGGCCTGCTCGGCGGCCAGGCGTTCGTCGTCGAACTGCGAGCGGATGACGTCCTCGCCGCGCGCCTGGCGCTCGGCCTCGTCGGCCGAACGGGCGACGTTGATCTTGACCGTGGCCGTGACCTCGGCGTGCAGGCGGACCAGCACCTCGTGGACGCCCAGCGTCTTGATCGGGAAGTTGAGCACGACCTGCGAACGCTCGACCTTGCCGCCTTCGGCCTGCACGGCCTCGGCGACGTCGCGGCCGGCGACCGAACCGTACAGCTGGCCCGTCTCGCCCGCCTGGCGGATCATGACGTAGCTCTGGCCGTCGATCTTGTCGGCGATCTTCTGCGCTTCGGCCTTGTTCTTCTCGTTGCGCGCCTCGATGGCGGCGCGCTCGACTTCGAAGGCCTTCAGGTTGGCGGACGTGGCCCGGCGGGCCTTGTCGCGCGGCAGAAGGAAGTTGCGGGCGAAGCCGTCCTTGACAGTGACGACGTCGCCGATGGCGCCGAGGTTCTCGACGCGTTCCAGCAGAACGACCTTCATCTTACTTCACCACGTAGGGCAGGAGGGCCAGGTAGCGGGCGCGCTTGATGGCCTTGGCCAGTTCGCGCTGCTTCTTCTGGGAAACGGCCGTGATGCGCGACGGGACGATCTTGCCGCGCTCGGAGATGTAGCGCTGCAGGAGCTTGACGTCCTTGTAGTCGATCTTCGGCGCGTTCGGGCCGGAGAACGGGCACACCTTGCGGCGGCGGAAGAACGGGCGGCGGGCCGGGCCGGAGCCGGCCGGCGCGCCCGGAACGGGGGCGTTGGTATCGGTCATGATCCGGTTCCTCAGGCGGCTTCGGCGGCGTCGTCGCGCGGACCGCGCTCACGCTCGCGTTCACGTTCACGCTCGCGACGGGCGAGCAGCGGCGACAGTTCGAGGTCGAGTTCCTCGACGCGGACGGTCAGCCAGCGCAGCACGTCCTCGTTGATCGACAGCTGACGCTCGACCTCGGCCATGGCGGCCGGCGGGGCGTCGACGGCGAGGAGCGAGTAGTGCGCCTTGCGGTTCTTCTTGACCCGGTAGGTCAGGTTGCGCAGACCCCAGTACTCGATCTTGGCGACGGCGCCGCCGTTTTCCTCGATCAGAGCCTTGATGGTGTCGTTCAGCGCTTCGGCCTGCTGCGCCGAGATATCCTGGCGCGTCATGACCGTGTGCTCGTAAAGAGCCATGCGGCAATTCTCCCTTGTGGGCGCCGGCGCGGGCGGACCGGGTTCAGTCCGTTCCACGATGGTTCCCGAAGCGGCGGCCGGACCGGTTGTCCTGACCCTTTGGCGTTCCGCGCCGGGACCGAAGCCCTGGAAAGCGGGCGCGTATAGGGGAAAAGGCGGACGCGGTCTAGCCCAGCGAGCGGGAGAGCCAGCCGACAGGCCCGACGCTGAGCAGGGCGATGGCGATCGCATGCCACCACAGGCGCCGCACGAAGATCAGCGAGACGAAGACCCCCAGGACAGCGAAGTCCACGATCCGCTGGCGCAGGAAGGACAGAAGTTCGCCGCCCACGGCGCTGGCGATCAGTTCGACCAGCATGAGCC
>JANJTI010000278.1 GCA_024711185.1 Brevundimonas sp.
GCGGTAGCGCTCGTCTGCACCAACCCAGGCCACGAGGGCGGGACTGGAGTCGATCAGACGCCGGAACTCCTCGTCACGGTCGCCATCGCTGGCCATCTCGGTTTGCAGGACCACCCCCTCCACGCTGGGTCGGGTGGCTCAACGCGCAGTCGGGCCGGACGTTGCCGCCCCCAAGATCGACCTCGTCGCCCCGAACCGCGGGCGCCCGCTCGTCAGCGCCCATCCCCGGCATAGGCGTCCACCTCTGCGATCCGCGCCGCCTTCTCCGCCGGCGCCAGGAACGAACCCTCGAAGCTGTTCCGCGCCATCTGCGTGACCTGGTCCCGGGTCAGTCCCACCGCCTCGGCCAGCCGCCGGTAGTTGTCGTTCACATAGCCGCCGAAATAGGCCGGGTCGTCGGAGTTGAGGGTGACGTGCAGCCCGCGGCGCAGCATCTCCGGGACCGGGTGGTCCTTGAGGTCCTTGACCACGCAGAGTTTCAGGTTCGACAGCGGGCAGACGGTCAGCGTCATCTGCGAGGCCGCCAGCCGTTCGATGAGGGCCTCGTCCTCCATCGAGCGGTTGCCGTGGTCCATGCGGTCGATGTGCAGCAGATCCAGCGCCTCGCGCACATACTCCGGCGGACCTTCCTCGCCGGCGTGGGCCACCCGCTTCAGCCCCATCTGCCCGGCGCGCTCGAACACCCGCTGGAATTTCGACGGCGGATGGCCGACCTCGGACGAATCCAGCCCGACACCCTCGATCCGGTCCAGCCACGGCTCCGCCCGGTGCAGGGTGTCGAACGCCGCGTGCTCGTCCAGATGGCGCAGGAAACAGAGGATCAGCTTCGAACTGACGCCCAGCTCCCGCTCGGCCCGCTTCATCCCGGCCAGCAGCCCCTCTGCCACGACCCCGAACGGCACGCCGCGGTCGGTGTGGGTCTGGGGGTCGAAGAATATCTCCGCATGCCGGACGTTGTCGGCGGCGGCGCGGAGGAAGTAGGCGAAGGCCAGATCGTGGAAGTCCTCCTCGGTCAGCAGGACGTTGGCCCCGGCGTAGTAGATGTTGAGGAAATCCTGCAGGTTGGAGAAGTCGTAGGCCGCCCGCACCGCCTCGACGCTGTCGAACGGGATCGTCACCCGGTTGCGCCGGGCGAACTCGAACATCTGCCCGGGCTCGAGCGACCCCTCGATGTGCAGGTGCAGCTCGGCCTTGGGCAGGCCGGCGATATAGGCGTCGAGCGACATGGCGGCTCCCTCCGGAGAGAGGGAGTTTAGCCTACATCCGCTCCGGCGTGTCGATGCCCAGCAGGTCCAGGGCGATCACAAGCTGGTCCAGCGTCGCCTTCGCCAGCGCGAGGCGCGAGCCGCGGGCGCCTTCGTCCGGAGCAGCCAGCACCGGGCAGGCGGCGTAGAATTTCGAGAAGCTCTGCGCCAGCCGGTAGGCGTGTTCCGCGACGACGTGCGGCATGCGCTTGTCGTAGGCCTCGGCCGCCGCCTGGGAGAAGGCGTCCAGCGTCAGGGCCAGATCCCGCTCGGCCGGCTCGCCGATGGCGATCGGCCTGGCCTGCGCGCCCTGGTCCGCCGCCTTGCGCAGCAGGGATTTGATCCGCACCGCCTGGTACAGCAGATACGGCCCGGTCTTGCCCTCGAAGCTCATGAAGCGGTCGAGGTCGAAGACGTAGCTGGTGGTGCGGCTGTTCGACAGGTCGGCGAACTTCAGCGCCGCCACCGCCACCTTGTGGGCGATGTCCTCGAACTCGGCGTCCGGCAGGTCCTCGCCCAGCTTCGCCTCGCGCAGGCGCTCGCGGGCCTTGTCCCTCGCCATGGTGATCAGGTCGTGCAGCTTGAGCACGCCGCCGGCGCGGGTCTTGAAGGGCTTGCCGTCCGGGCCGTTCATGGTGCCGAAGCCGAGGTGCTCCAGCGAGCCCTCGGCGGCGTATCCCGCCAGGTAGCTGGCCCGGAACACCTGCTCGAAATGCTCGGCCTGCCGCTCGTCGACGACGTACAGGATCAGGTCGGGGTCGAGGCTCTTGCGCCGGTCGAGGATGGTGGCCAGGTCGGTCGTCCCGTACATGGCCGACCCCTCCGACGAGATGACCAGCAGCGGCGGGGGGCTGGGCGCCTCGATCACCGTGCCGTCGGCCAGCTTCTTCTTCCGCGTCTCGCCGGGGCGGGCCACGTGCACCACCCGCGCCCCGTCGTCCTCGACCAGCAGGCCGCGGGTCTCCAGATGCGCGATCATCTCGGGCATCAGCGGGTCGGCGTCGCTCTCGCCGTTCCACAGGTCGAAGGTGACGCCCAGGGCCCCGAACTCGCGCTCCAGGGCGGTGCGGCTGACCGCCACGAAATGCCGCCACAGCGCTCGGTAGCCGGGGCGGCCGGCCTGCAGTTCGGCGGTCGCCTTGCGGGCGCGGTCGCGGAAGCCCGGATCCTCCTTGGCCTTCGCCGCGGCGGCCGGATACAGGCGCTCGAGGTCCTCCAGCGTCACGGGGCTGTCGCCGGGGAAGGGGCCGTCGCCCTCGGCCATGAAGGCGTCGGCGCGACCCTCGTCGCCGACGGCGACGATCAGCAGCCCCATCTGGAAGCCCCAGTCGCCGAAGTGGGCGTCGCCCCAGACCGTGTCGCCGCGGAAGCGGAACAGCCGCTTCAGACTCTCGCCGATGATCGAGGAGCGCAGGTGGCCGACGTGCATCGGCTTGGCCACATTCGGCCCGGCGTAGTCGATGACCACCTTGCGCGGGGCGTCGACCGTGGCGGCGCCCGCCCGGTCGGCGTCGCCCGCCACCTCCGCCGCTCGGGCGGCGAGCGCCGCGTCGGCGACCTTCAGATTGATGAAGCCCGGCCCCGCGACCTCGACCGAGGCGAGCCGCACGTCGCCCTCGAGGCGGGCGGCCACCCTGGCCGCCAGTTCGCGCGGGTTCTGCTTCAGGGCCTTGGCCGCCGCCAGGGCGCCGTTCGACTGGAAGTCGGCCAGGTCGGGGCGGTCGGACGCGGTGACGCGGGCCAGCTTCGGGTCCACGCCTTCGGCGGCGAAGGCGGCGGCCACCGCTTCGCCCAGTTCCGTTCTGAGATCGGTCATCAGTCGGCCTGTACGCCCGCGTTGACGCGGAACCGGCTGCCGGAGCGGTTGAACTCGGCCATCTCCGGCGTGACCTCGAAGCCGACGAGGATCTCGAAGTTGTCGCCGCTGATGGTCTCGTTGGCGCGCGGGATGACGATGACCTGGTCCTGGGTGACGCTGGCGGTCCGCTCCCCCGGGGCGAAGGTCACGGGCAGGTCGAAATAGACCTTCTCCAGCACCGCCCGGTTCCGTTCGGTGACGGCGATCCAGTAGCGGTAGGTGCGCCCCTCGCCCTCCGCCAGCGGTCCGCGTCCGAGATGGAACAGCACCCGGGTCTGGACCGTGATCGGATCGTCGCCCTGGTACATGCAGTCGGAGGTCAGGCCCTCCATCTCGCCGGTGTAGCCGACGTTGGCGGCCGTCACCCGGTCGCCGCCCAGTTCCACGTAGCGCGCGGCGTCGTAGAGAATCTTCACATAGGGGCAGGGGCCCGCGGCCACCCTGCGGCGCAGCGGCGCGATGCGAGGCTGGCGCGCCCGGCGCTCCTGCTCCTGGTTGCCTGCCGTCTGCCCCTGGCCCGGCTGACGCTGCTGCCCCACCTGGGCCTCCGCGGCTGACGGAATCGCGCCGGTCGACAGGGTGGCGGCGACCAGGGCCGAGGCGAGGGAAACCTTCAGGACGCGACGCATCGAATGCTCTTCCAGGCAAGAGGAGGCGGCGACAGCCCGACGCCGCCGGCACGCTCGCCGCTGATAGCGGCTAAACGGAGGCGCGGCAAACCCGCGCGCGGCCACGGGACGGTGGCGAGCCGGCGTGGGAGCGACTAGGTTCCGGCCATGACCGTGCACACGCCGATCCTTCCGGCCAACAGGCCGCCGCTGACCGTGCGCCTCGCGACGCCGCGGGGCTTCTGCGCCGGCGTCCACCGCGCCATCCAGATCGTCGAACGGGCGCTCGAGAAGTACGGCGCGCCGGTCTACGTCCGCCACGAGATCGTGCACAACCGGCACGTGGTCGAGCGGCTCAAGGCCATGGGCGCGATCTTCGTGAAGGAGCTCGACGAGTGCCCCGACGACCGGCCGGTGGTGTTCTCCGCCCACGGCGTGCCCAAGTCCGTCCCGGCGACCGCAAGGGCGCGCGAGCTGCTCTATATCGACGCGACCTGCCCGCTGGTGTCCAAGGTCCACGTCGAGGCCGAGCGCCATCACGCGGCCGGCCGCCACGTCATCCTCATCGGCCACGCCGGGCACCCGGAGGTGGTCGGCACCATGGGCCAGCTCCCGCCCGGCGCGATCAGCCTGGTGGAGACCGTCGAGGACGCCCGGACCTTCCGGCGGCCGGGTGACGCGCCGCTGGCCTACGCCACCCAGACGACCCTGTCGGTCGACGACACCGCGGACATTCTCGCCACCCTCAAACGGCGGTTCCCCGAACTGCCGGACCCGCACAAGGAAGACATCTGCTACGCCACCACCAACCGCCAGGAGGCGGTCAAGGCGCTGGGCCGGGGCTGCGATCTGGTGCTGGTGGTCGGGTCGAAGAACTCCTCCAACTCGGCGCGGCTGGTGGAGGTGGCGATGCGCGCCGGAGCCGCCGACGCCCGGCTGGTCGACGACGCCAGCCACGTCGACTGGCGCTGGTTCGACGGGGTGTCGACGCTGGGAATCACCGCCGGCGCCTCGGCTCCGGAACAACTGATCGAGGCGCTGATCGATGCGGTGCGGGCGCGCTTCGACGTCCAGCTGGTCGAGGACGACGGGGCCCGCGAGACTGTCACCTTCAAGCTGCCGCGGCTGCTGACGGCCTGACCGGGGTTGCCCAAGCGGAGCCTTTGGCGTTCGCTGGCGTTAACCTTTCCATCGGATCGGGAGCCGCCCATGCGTTCACTGAGCCTCGCCTGCGTCCTCGTCTCCAGCGCCGCCGCCCTGCTGGCCGGCTGCACCGAGGAGGCCGCCGCGCCGCCGGAGCCGGTCGCGCCTTCCCCCGCTCCGGCCGCCGCCGCCGCCCCGCCCGTCAGCTACGCCTGCGAGAGCGGCCAGTCAGTCACCGTCGCCTATCCGGACACGGCGACCGCGCGACTGTCCTATCGGGGCCAGGAGTATGTGCTCAGGACGGCGCTGTCCGCCTCCGGAGCGCGTTTCGTCGGCTCGGGGGTGGAATGGTGGATCGCCAGCCGCGGCGACACCGAGAACGCCACCCTCAGCCGTCTCGGACCCAACGAGGAGGTCGGCACGGCGGTGCTGGAGCGCTGCAGCCGGCCAGCCTCCGGCCCCGTGCCTGTCGGGCCTGCCCCGGAACAGGGCGGACCCGTTCCCGCCTCCGCCCCGCCCTGCCGTGCCCCGCAGCTGCGCCTTTCGAACGAGGGCGGCGACGCCGGGGCCGGCAACCGGGTTGCGAACATCGGCGTCCAGAACATTGGAACGCAGCCATGCAGCCTCACCGGCTATCCGACCGTGACCCTGCAGGACGCGCAGGGCCGCAACCTCGCCGCCATCCGCAGCGAGCAGGCCACGGGCAGCTACTTCACGCCGGGTCAGCCGCCCGCCCCGGTCGTGCTCGCGCCGCAGGCCAGGGCCGCCTTCGAACTGGCGTGGAGCGCCATTCCCAACGAGGGGCAGGGCGAGCGCACCTGTCCGAACGCGGCCCGGATCCGGGTGACGGCGCCCGGCGACACCTCGCCAGCCTCGCTGGACATGAATCTCGCCCCCTGCGGCGGGCGGGTGAAGGTCAGCCCGGTCCGGCCGCTGACCGGCGCGCCGCAGCCTGCCCCCGAACCGACCGTCTAGGGGGCTTCAACCCGAGGCGGATTCGGCGTAGCGGAGCGCGCATGACAGCCAGCTTCCATGACCGCGTCGCCGCGGAACTCGCCGACATCGACTCCCAGGGTCTGACCAAGCCCGAGCGCGTTATCGCCTCCCGTCAGGGACCGGTGATCAGGGTCGGCGGCCGCGACGTGCTCAACTTCTGCGCCAACAACTACCTC
>JANJTI010000288.1 GCA_024711185.1 Brevundimonas sp.
ATTGCGCCTGCGTCAGAAGCGGCACCGAAGACCCGCCGGGGATCACCGCCTTCAGGTTCTTCCAGCCACCGCGGACGCCGCCGCAATGTTCCTCCAGCAGCTGCTTCAGCGGGATCGACATCGCCTCCTCTACATTGCACGGCCGGTTCACGTGGCCGCTGATGGTCATCAGCTTGGTGCCCGTGTTGTTCGGCCGCCCGAAGCCGGCGAACCAGTCGGCGCCGCGGCGCAGGATGGTGCCGACGACGGCGATCGACTCGACGTTGTTCACCGTGGTCGGGCAGCCGTACAGGCCGGCCCCGGCCGGGAACGGCGGCTTCAGGCGCGGCTGGCCCTTCTTGACCTCCAGCGACTCCAGCAGGGCCGTCTCCTCGCCGCAGATGTAGGCCCCGGCGCCGTGGTGGATGTAGACGTCGAAGTCCCAGCCGTGGACGTTGTTCTTGCCGATCAGCTTGGCTTCGTAGGCCTGCTTGACCGCGGCCTCCATGCGCTCGCGCTCCAGCACGTACTCGCCGCGCAGGTAGATGTAGCAGGCGTGCGCCTGCATCGCGAAGCTGGCGATCAGGCAGCCCTCGATCAGCAGCTGCGGATCGTGGCGCATGATCTCCCGGTCCTTGGCGGTGCCGGGTTCGGACTCGTCGGCGTTGACCACCAGGTAGTGCGGACGGTCCTTCACCTCCTTCGGCATGAAGGACCATTTCAGCCCGGTCGAGAAGCCGGCGCCGCCGCGGCCGCGCAGGCCCGAGTTCTTGACGTTGGTGATGATCCAGTCACGCCCGAGGTCGAGCATGTCCTTGGTGGCGTTCCACGCGCCGCGCGACTTCGCCGCCTCCAGACCCCAGTCCTGGAGCCCGTAGAGGTTGGTGAAGATGCGATCCTTGTCCTCGAGGATTCCGACCATGGTCGCTTACAGTCCTTCCCGCAGACGACGCTTGTGGTGCTGCGTACGCATGAAGATGGCGGCCAGGACCATCGCCCAGCCGACCGCGAGGCAGCCGTAGGCGAAGGTCAGGACGCCGTTGTCGAGGCCCATCAGGCCCTGCCGCGCGCCGAGCGCCAGCAGCGCCCCGAGCACGATCAGGCCCAGACCGCCCCAGCGGATCGGCCACGCCACGCGGCGCAGCTCGCGCCGGTAGGCGGCGCGCCCCTCCTCGGTGTTCAGGTCGGGCGTCATGCCGGAACCGGGTCGCTGTTCGGCAGCTTCCGGATCGGCTTGGCGGCCGAGCCGTCGTACAGCTTCGGATCGGTCAGGGTCAGGGCCCCGCCCTCCGGCTCCGAGCTGTTGCGGCCGACCCGGCTGCCCGGCTGCGGCGCCTTGCCGGCGGCGAAGTCGTCGATGATCTGGCCGATGGTCTCGGGGGTCAGATCCTCGAAATAGTAGTCGTTGATCTGGGCCATGGGCGCATTGGCGCAGGCGCCCAGGCACTCGACCTCCTGCCAGGTGAACTTGCCGTCCTTGGACAGGGTGTCCTTCGGCCCGATCTTCTTCTCGCACACCTTCATCAGGTCGCCGGCCCCGCGCAGCATGCACGGCGTCGTCCCGCAGACCTGGATAAGCGCAGCTGTTCCGACGGGTTCGAGCTGGAACATGGTGTAGAAGGTCGCCACCTCCAGCACCCGGATGTAGGGCATGCCCAGCAGTTCGCCGATGGCGCGGATGGCGGGCTCGGACACCCAGCCCTCCTGCTTCTGGACCAGCCACAGGATCGGGATCACCGCAGAGGCGCGACGGGTCTCCGGATACTTGCTGATCCACCAGTCGGCCTTGGCCTTCGTGGCCTTCGAGAAGGCGAACGAGGCCGGCTGTTCCTTGGCGAGACGACGAACGGACATCAGACTTCCAGCTCCGAGGCGACGACCCCGTCGCCCAGCATTTTCTTGCGCACCGTCAGGACCTTGTGCTGCCCCTGCCGGCGCAGGACGAAGTTGTGCTGCCACGACTCGCCGCTGCTGTCGGTGACCGAGTAGCCGACCAACTCCCAGCCCTGCCGGACCGCGTCGCTGAGGGGCTTGTCGCTCATCGGTCGACCTCGCCGAACACGATGTCGAGCGAGCCGAGGATGGCCGAGACGTCGGCCAGCATGTGGCCGCGGTTCATCCAGTCCATGGCCTGCAGCGAACGGAAGCCCGGCGCCGAGATCTTGCAGCGGTACGGCTTGTTGGTGCCGTCCGAGACCAGATAGACGCCGAACTCGCCCTTCGGCGCCTCGACGGCGGCGTAGACCTCGCCTTCCGGCGTGCGGAAGCCTTCGGTGAACAACTTGAAATGGTGGATGAGCGCCTCCATCGAGCGCTTCATCTCGCCGCGCCGCGGCGGGACCACCTTGTTGTCCTCCACCAGCACCGGTTCGCCGGGGCAGTTGCGCAGCTTGTGGATGCACTGCTCCATGATCCGCACCGACTGCTTCATCTCCTCGATGCGGCACAGGTAGCGGTCCCAGCAGTCGCCGTTCTTGCCCACCACGACGTCGAACTCGAGGTCGGCGTAGCACTCGTAGGGCTGCGACTTGCGCAGGTCCCAGGCGATATCCGAACCGCGCAGCAGCACCCCGGTGAATCCCCACTCCAGCGCCTGCTGCTTCGACACCACGCCGATGTCGACGTTGCGCTGCTTGAAGATGCGGTTCTCGGTGACGAGGCTCTCGATGTCCTTCAGCGCCGCCGGGAA
>JANJTI010000313.1 GCA_024711185.1 Brevundimonas sp.
GCGCTGGAGCGCGCCGCCGGACCCGACGGCATCCCGGGCGCGCACCACTTCTACATCACCTTCCGCACGCGGGCGCCGGGCGTCAGCGTCCCGCCCGACATTCTCGCCAAATATCCCGAGGAGATGACGGTGGTGCTGCAGCACCAGTACTGGGACCTGAAGGTCGAGCCCAACCGCTTCTCGGTCATGCTCAAGTTCGGCGGCATGCCGAAGGTCCTGGCCATGCCCTACGCGGCGGTGACGCGCTTCTACGACCCATCGGTTCAGTTCCTGCTGCAGTTCGAGAGCCCCGTCGAACTCGAGGTCGCGGAGGAAGACCCGGCGCCCGAGCCGGACAGCCCGCCGCCCGCCGGCGACGACGGCCCCAAGGTGGTGTCCCTGGATCAGTTCCGGAAGAAATGACCCCTTCCCCCGAGGGCCCCGCCGGCTAACATCGGCCCGGAAGCTGAACGGGGGTCGGGGCATGGTCCGTTTCCTCATCCTGTGGCTGGTCGCCTGGCTGGGCGGGGCGCCCGCGCTCGCTGCCGAGCCGCCGAACGGCCGCTTCGCCGGCTGGGCCGCGGCGATCATTCAGGCCGACTGGCGCGACAGCCGGGGCCGTCCCATAGACGCCTTCGACAACGCCCGTCGGGACCTCGCGGCCGCCTTCCTTGAGGCCGGCTTCCCGCGCGAACATCTCGTCGACGTCTCCCTGCGGACGGCCCCCCCGGAGGAGGCCCTGCGGGGCGTGGCGACGGCGATGGCGCGGGGCGACCGGGGCTGCCTGCTGTACTTCACCTCCCACGGCGCGCCGGATCACATGGTCTTCGGCGAGGCCGAGATGACCTCGGACGTCATGGCCAACCTGGTGCGCCGGAGCTGCGGCGCCCGTCCGACCGTGGTGATCGTCTCGGCCTGCTACTCCGGCCAGTTCGTGGACGCCCTGGAAGCGCCCAACCGCATGGTGCTCACCGCCGCCCGCCACGACCGGACCTCCTTCGGCTGCGGCGCCGACGAGCGGTATCCATGGTTCGACGGCTGCGTTCTGGAGACGCTGCCGGGCGCCGCCGACTTCCTCGCCCTCGCCGCCGGCGCCCGCGCCTGCGTGGCGCGCAAGGAGGCCGAGGCCGGGGTGATGTCGCCGTCGGAGCCGCAGCTCTTCGTCGGCTCCGAAATGCAGTTGCGGCTGCCGACCCTGCGCTTCGGGAGGCCGACGCCGTGACCCTGGCGGTCGACGCCGAAGGCTGGGCGACCGCCGCCTGCCACTGCCAGGCCGTGCGCTTCCGTGTGCGGCTCGCCGAGGGCCTCGGAACCGCCCGCCGCTGCGACTGCTCGCTGTGCCGGATGCGCGGTGCCGTGGCGGTGAGCGCGGCGATGGGAGACATCGAGATCGTCGCAGGCGGGGACGAGCTGACCGAATATCGCTTCAACACCGGCGTCGCCCGGCACTTCTTCTGCTCCCGCTGCGGGATCTACACGCATCACCGGAGGCGCTCGAATCCGGACCAGTACGGCGTCAACGTCGCCTGCCTCGAAGGCGTCAGCCCGTTCGACTTCGCCGAAGTTCCGGTCAACGACGGCCGCCATCACCCCAGCGACGGCGGCGGCGGGGCGATCGGGGTGCTGAGGTTCGAACGGGCGCGCGGCTAGCGACGCGGGAAGCAGCGCAGGGTGATCCGCTTGCGTTCCCCCTCCCCCCGCTCGACCAGCAGGCGCGCCACCTGGGCGTCGTCGTGGAACAGGTACCCCTTGATCGCGTCGAGCAGCGCCTTGGCGAGGTTGTCGAGGTCGATGTGCGGCGGCTCGCCGACGTGCTCCATGACGATCTCGACGGTGAAGTCGCCCCACGACGGCCGTGAGCTCCACTCCTTGCGCATGAACTCGTAGACCAGCGGCTTGTAGTATTTGGCCTGGGTGGTCAGCCCGTCGATGGTGATCTCGACCGCGCCGCCGCGCTCGCGGGCGCGCACCTTGCCTGCACCGATCCAGCCGGGGGTCATGCGTCGCTCCGCCGCGAGCTTGCCCGCCCGCGCCCCCGTGCTACACCGCCGGCCATCCTCCCGCCACGCCTGAAGAGCCTGCCGACATGAGCACCGTTCGCACCGAAACCGACACCTTCGGCCCGATCGAGGTCGCCGCCGACCGCTACTGGGGGGCGCAGGCGCAGCGCTCGCTGGGCAATTTCCGCATCGGCTGGGAGAAGCAGCCGCTGCCGATCGTGCGGGCGCTCGGGATCGTCAAGCGGGCCGCGGCCGAGACGAATATGGCTCTGGGCAGGCTGGACCCGAAGCTGGGCGAGACCATCGTCGCCGCCGCCCAGGAGGTGATCGACGGCAAGCTCAACGACCACTTCCCGCTGGTGGTCTGGCAGACCGGCTCGGGCACCCAGTCGAACATGAACGCCAACGAGGTGATCTCGAACCGGGCCATCGAGATGCTGGGCGGCGTGATGGGCTCCAAGAAGCCGGTCCATCCCAACGACCACGTCAACATGAGCCAGTCGTCGAACGACACCTTCCCGACGGCCATGCACGTGGCCTGCGCCGAGCAGACAGCCAACGACCTCATCCCGGCCCTGAAGCATCTGCACGCGGCGCTGGACGCCAAGGCCAAGGCCTGGGACCACATCATCAAGATCGGCCGCACCCACACCCAGGACGCCACCCCCCTGACCCTCGGCCAGGAGTTCTCGGGCTATGCGCAGCAGGTCGCCAACGGCATCGAGCGTATCGAGCAGACCCTGCCGAAGCTGATGGAGCTGGCCCAGGGCGGCACCGCGGTCGGCACCGGGCTGAACGCCCCGGTCGGCTTCGCCGAACAGGTGGCCGAGCGGATCGCGGCGATCACCGGCCTCCCCTTCACCACAGCGCCGAACAAGTTCGAGGCCCTGGCCGCGCACGACGCCATGGTGTTCAGCCACGGGGCCATCAACACCGTCGCCGCCTCGCTGTTCAAGATCGCCAACGACATCCGCTTCCTCGGCTCGGGCCCTCGCGCCGGCCTCGGCGAGCTGGCCCTGCCGGAAAACGAGCCGGGCAGCTCGATCATGCCGGGCAAGGTCAATCCGACCCAGTCCGAGGCCCTGACTCAGGTATGCGTGCAGGTGTTCGGCAACCATGCGGCCCTGACCTTCGCCGGCTCGCAGGGGCATTTCGAGCTGAACGTGTTCAACCCGGTGATGGCCTACAACTTCCTGCAGTCGGTGCGCCTGCTGGCGGACGCGGCGATCAGCTTCACCGATAACTGCGTGGTCGGCATCGAGCCGCGCGAGGACAACATCAAGCGGGGACTTGAGAACAGCCTGATGCTGGTCACCGCCCTGAACGGCAAGCTGGGCTACGACGCCTGCGCCAAGATCGCGAAGACCGCCCACAAGAACGGAACCACGCTGCGCGAGGAAGCCGTCGGCGGCGGCTATCTGACCAACGAGGAGTTCGACGAATGGGTGCGGCCGGAGAAGATGATCTCGCCGCAGTAGGCCCCGCCGCCGGATGGCGGCGGCTCCCTCAGTCCTTCTCGCGCCAGCGCGCCCTCGCCTCGTCGCGCGTCAGGTTCAGGTGCACGTGCTCGTCGACGTGGTCGACCCAGCCGACGGGGATAACGTGGTGCTTGAGGCCGGCGGCGAGGTCCAGCCTGGCCAGCTCGATCTGGTCGCCATGGACATGATCGACGCGGCCGACGTGCTCGCCGTCGGAGCCGACGACTTCGAGGTGTTCGCGAATGACGGACGGGTCTACCATGGGAGGCGCTCCGGACGACGGGGACGGCGGGGAAACCATCCGACCCGGAGCCGGTTGCATCGCGGAGGTTGCATGGGCGAAGTCGTCAATCTGAACCGGGCGCGGAAAGATCGGGCCAGGGCCGCCGCCAAAGCGACCGCGGCCGCCAATCGCGCGACCCACGGCCGTCCCAGGGCGGAGCGGATCCGGGCCGAAGCGGAGCGCGAGCGTGCAGACCGCCTGCTCGACGGAGCGAAGCGGGAGGACTGAGATGGGCGATCGGGAGGAGAAGCGCCGCCTGCAGCGCGGCCTCATACCCATGCTGGTCGCCATCCGGGTGCAGGAGACGCGCAAGCGCAAGGAGGCGGAAGCGATTGCGAAGGCCGAGGGCCGGCCTCCGCCGAAGCCGAGAAAGAAGGGCTGGTTCTAGGCCGCCGATACGCGCGGCGCCCGGATCATCAGCACCTGTCCGGCGAGCACCAGAGCCAGCCCACCGAGCGCCAGCCAGCCGAACCGCGCGTGCTCGAAGAACACCGAGACCAGCATGGCGATCGGCGGCGTCAGCGCCGAGATGTAGCTGGCGAGGGCGTAGCCGCGGGTGCGGGCGATTCCGAAGTAGACCACGAAGGCGATCACCGATCCGAACACGGACAGGTAGAGCAGCGAGCCGAGATAGGTCGCCGTCGGCTCCACCGACCATTCCACGCCGGTCGCGAGACCGTAGAGCGCCAACACCCCCGTCCCGTAGGCCATGGCCCATCCGGTCGAGGGGATCACGGCCGATCCGGCTTCCTGGCCGCGCCAGGCGAAGTAGTTGCCGAAGGCCGAGGCGACCACGGCGGTGAAGGCGAAGCCGACCCCTGCGGCGCTGGCCTCGGACAAGCCGCCGCCGAGCACTTCCGAACCGGACAGCACGGCGACGCCCACGACCCCGAGAAGCGCCCCGCTCCAGGCTGCGACCGCCGACCGCTGGCGCGCGGCGACGCGGAACAGGATCAGGTTGAGGAAGGCCAGGGAAGCGAAGATCACCGCCACCACGGCCGAAGCGATCCGCCCTTCGGCCGCATAGGTGAAGCTGTAGCTGATCGAGAAGGCGAACACCCCCTGGCCCAGCGCCGCGAGATGCTGCGTCCGCGTCAGCCTCAGCGAACGGCGGGTGACCAGGCAGCCGGCGAAGATCAGGACGGCCGCAAGACCGAAGCGCCAGACGATGGAGGCGATCGGGTCCACCGCCCCCAGCTGAAGGGTAATGGCGTACCAGGTCGTGCCCCAGATCACGGCGCACAGGCCGACGCCGCCGATGGCAAGCAGGGTCCCCCGGGACAGGCCGGGAGCCTTGGGCGGCGCGAGCGAGTCGGACGGCGCGGTCATGCCCGCCAAGTGGACCGCCGGTCCCGGCCGCGCAAGCCGAGGATTGGAGGGCGGCTCACAAGCTCGCCTTATACGTCCGGAATCGGCGGCTCAGGCGCGCAACTTCAGCGCCTGCCGCACCGCCGAGGGGACGGAGTCATAAACCGTCGGCCGACGCAGGCGCAGCTGTCGTCGCGCTTCCTCGAGCGGCAGGCCCAGCAGGGCCTCGTAGTCCAGCGCGGGGAGCCAGCGCGCCTGGCGGCCAAGCCGGTACGCCTGCAGCACCGCCCGGAACGCCGGGACGGCGCCGTTCTCCTTGCGGATCTCGGCCGCGGCGCCGAGGCCGATGAAGGCGAAGCCGAGGTTGCCGGTCTGGGCGTAGGAGAAGGCGACCACGCAGGCCTCGCC
>JANJTI010000320.1 GCA_024711185.1 Brevundimonas sp.
GGTGAGGCGCCGTCATTGGGTCAGGCGCGCTTCAGCGCGAATTTCATCTGGTCGAGCTTGGTCTTCAGCGAGGCGTCGAACAGCTTCGAGCCCACCTTGACCTTGAGGCCGCCGAGGATCGCCGGATCCACGCGGGTGGTCAGTTCGGGGTCCTTGCCGAGCGCGCCGCGCAGGGCGGTCTGGATCGACTTCAGCTGGGCGGCGTCGAGCGGCTGGGCGGTGACCACCTCGGCGGCGACCACGCCGGTCTTCTTCGCGTACAGCGCCTCGAAGCCGGAGATCACGCCCTGCAGGTCGCGGGCGCGGCCGTTCTGGCCCAGCAGACCGAGGAGGTTGCGGGTGGTGCGGTGGAACTTCGCCGCGTCGGCGATGGCCACGAGACCCTTCTGCTGATCCTCGGCGGCGATCACCGGCGAGGTCGCCAGACGGCGCAGATCCGCGCTCTCGATCCAGGCGGCGCGCAGCGACTTCAGGTCGGCGCGCACGGCGTCCAGGGCGCCCGTCTCGTCAGCCAGGTCGAACAGCGCCTGTGCATAGCGCTCGCCGACTTCCGTCGTTCTGAAATCGTCAGCCACTTACAAGGTCCGCGCGGGTTAGCGTTCGGGTTAGGACCGGCGGCGGGTTCGCCCCGATCAAAGGCCTGAAATGCTTGAAGAAAGCACGCCGGGGACGCGCCTTGCGACGCGCCCTCGGCCTAAGCCGGGCGCCTGATAGCACCCAAGCCCCCAAACCGCAACCGAGGCAGCAGGCCGCACCGCAGGCCGCCGCGTAACGGGATTTGCGTGGCCGGCCCGGGCTTGCGCGGAGCAGGATGAGGCGATCGTCCTGCCGGAAACCTCGCATGCCAGTCGCCCGCGCCCTGTCGCCTCTCCTCGCCGTCGCCCTGCTGGCCCTCGCCCCCGCGGTCCGGGCTCACGAGCCCGGCTTCCGGGTGATGAGCTACAACATCCGGGTCGACGTGCCCTCGGACGATCCCGCCTGGGTCGAGCGGCGGCCGCACATGGCGGCGCAGATCGCCTTCCTCGATCCCGACATCCTCGGCGTGCAGGAGGCGCATTCCGCCATGATCGGCTACCTGGCCGACCAGCTGCCGGGCTACGACCGCTACGGCCTCGGCCGCGACGACGGCGGACCGGTCGGCGAAACCACCACCCTGTTCTGGAAGCGCGACCGCTACGAACGGGTCGGCGCCGACACCTTCTGGTGCTCGCCCACGCCCGGGGTCCCCTCGAAGGGCTGGGACGCCGCCTATCCGCGCACCGTCACCCGGGTGGTGTTGCGCGATCGCCGCGACGGCGGACTGCTGGACGTTCGCAACACCCATTTCGACCACGTCGGCGAAGTGGCGCGGGAGCAGTGCGCCGTCCTGGTGTCGCGCCTGACTCCGGCCGAGTTCGACGGCGACACGGCGCGGGTCGTGCTGATGGGCGACTTCAACACCGGCCCGGACACGCCGCCCTGGCGGCGCATCGTCGCCTCGGGCCTGCGCGACGCGCGGACGCTCAGTCCCGTGGTCTTCGGCCCCGCCGGCACCTTCAACGGCTTCGACATCGCCAGCGACAACGACGGGGTGGCCATCGATCATGTGTTCGTCGGTCCGGGCCTCGCCGTGGAGCGCTTCGGCGTGCTGACGGACTCCTTCGGCGGGCGGGTGATCTCGGATCATTTCCCGGTCGTCGTCGACCTGACCGCGGGCTTCTGAGGGGACGCCGGGAACCAACTTCCGTCGGCTCCGCTTGCTGCCACGCTCCGCGATTGCGCGCGCCCGCGCGGCGCCGCTAGAACCTGCGGCAGGCTTGTTCAGGACCCCCACATGCTCGACTCCATCGTCCCCCTCTTCTCCGACCCGGCCGCCTGGGCGGCGCTGGTCACCCTTGTGGTGATGGAGGTGGTGCTGGGCATCGACAACCTCGTCTTCATCTCGATCCTGTCCAACAAGCTGCCGCCGGAACAGCGCCAGCGGACGCGACGGATCGGCATCGGCCTTGCGCTGATCATGCGCCTGGCCCTGCTGATGACCATCGGCTGGATCGTCGGCCTGACCGCGCCGGTGTTCGACCTCGGACTGATCGGACCGGCGGGAGCGCACGGCGAGCCCACCTTCGAGACGGCCTTCAGCTGGCGCGACCTGATCCTCATTGCCGGCGGTCTGTTCCTGGTGTGGAAGGCGACCAAGGAAATCCACCATACCGTCGACCCGAAGCCGACCCATGACGTCCTCGACGCCAAGAACGCGGTCATCAACAACATGGGCGCGGCGATCTTCCAGATCATCCTGCTGGACCTGGTGTTCTCGATCGACTCGATCCTCACCGCGGTCGGCATGACCGATCACATCCCGATCATGGTCGTGGCCGTGATCGCCGCCGTCACCGTCATGCTGCTGGCCGCCGATCCGCTGGCCAACTTCATCGAGAAGAACCCGACAGTCGTCATGCTGGCGCTCGGCTTCCTGCTGATGATCGGCGCCGTGCTGATCGCCGACGGCTTCGGCGTGCACGTGCCCAAGGGCTACATCTACGCCGCCATGGCCTTCTCGGCCCTCGTCGAGGCGCTGAACATGTGGGGTCGCGCCGGGGCCGAGAAGAAGGCGCGCGCCGAGGCCGCCCGTCAGACCGAGCTCAATCGACGCGAGACGGCCGAACCCGGGGTCTGACGTGATCGGCCTCGCCGTCCTCGCCGGTCTGCTGCTGACCGGCCCTTCAGCGGGCCAGGCGACGGCGGCGCCGGTCTACGGCTACGAGGTGGTGCGCGAGTGGCCGCACGACCGCGCCGCCTTCACCCAGGGTCTGGCCTGGCGGGACGGCGAACTGCTCGAAAGCACCGGCCGCTATCCGTCGACGGTCCGGCGGGTGCGGCTGGAGGACGGCGCCGTGGTCCAGCGGCGGGAGCTCGAGCCGCCGCTTTTCGGCGAAGGTCTGACCGAGATCGACGGCCGCGTCTTCACCCTCACCTGGCGCAGCGGGAGGGGCTTCGTCTGGAACGCGGACGACCTCGCGCCCGTGGGCGAGTTCGTCTACCCCGGCGAGGGATGGGGGCTGACAGACGACGGGCGGCGGCTGATCCTCTCGGACGGGACGCCGACGCTTCGCTTTCTGGATCCCGACACCTTCGCCGAGACCGGTCGCGTCGACGTTACCCTCGGCGGCCGGCCGCTCGCGCGGATCAACGAGCTGGAATGGATCGACGGCGAGGTGTTCGCCAACGTCTGGCAGACCGACTACCTCGTGCGCATCGATCCCGCGTCCGGAGAGGTGCGCGGGGTGGTCGACCTTTCCGCCCTGCTGCCCGACCGCCGGGGCATGGACCCCGGCGACGATGTCCTGAACGGCATCGCCTGGGACCCGGAAGGTCGACGCCTGTTCGTAACCGGCAAGAACTGGCCGACGCTCTTCGAGATCCGCCTCACCGGTCCGCACTGAACCGGGAGGCCGGAGAGGGGGTTAAAACGTTTGAGCCGTGCGGTTCCCTCGTGTAACCCGCAGCGCAACCATACGAACCCGGCCCGGAGCCGGCGCAGGGCAGGCCCCGCGGAGACGCCATTGACCCAGTCGCAATACCCGTCGTCCTTCGACTATCCCGCCCTTCTGGCTTCCGGCCGCGGCGAGCTGTTCGGCCCCGGCAATGCGCAGCTGCCGGCGCCGCCGATGCTGATGTTCGACCGGATCACGCAGATCAACGCCGACGGCGGCGCCCACGGCAAGGGCTATGTCGAGGCCGAACTCGACATCCACCCGGACCTCTGGTTCTTCCAGTGCCACTTCATCGGCGACCCGGTGATGCCGGGCTGCCTCGGGCTGGACGCCATGTGGCAGCTGGTCGGCTTCTATCTGGGGTGGATCGGCGGTCCGGGCCGCGGCCGGGCGCTGGGCGTTGGCGACGTGAAATTCACCGGCCAGGTGACCCCGGACATCAAGCGGGTGGTCTACAAGATCGACCTCAAGCGGGTCATCAACCGCAAGCTGGTGATGGGCATCGCCGACGGCGTGCTCGAGGCCGACGGCGAGATCATCTACCGCTGCGACGACATGCGCGTCGGCCTGTTCGGCGGCAATGCGGAACCGGCGGGCGGCTGAATCCCTGTAACGGAGACCGCGGACAACGCGGCGCGACGAGAGTAGCGGAAGGACAATTCATGCGGCGTGTGGTCGTTACGGGACTGGGCATCGTCTCCTCCATCGGCACCGGCCAGGACGAGGTCGCGGCCTCCCTGCGCGAGGCGAAATCCGGCGTGAAGTTCGCCGAGGATCACGCGACCCACGGCTTCCGCTCGCAGGTCTGGGCCCCGCCGTCGCTGGGGCACACCGCCGAGGACTGGGCGCCGCTGGTCGACCGCCGCGCCTCGCGCTTCCTCGCCAACGGCACCGCCTGGGGCCACATCGCCTTCGAGGAGGCGCTCAAGGATTCCGGGATGTCGCCGGAAGAGATCAGGGACGAGCGCATCGGCCTGATCGTCGGCGAGGGCGGGCCCTCGACCCAGGTCATCCTGCAGGCGGCCCAGACCACCCTCGAGAAGGGTTCGCCAAAGCGCATCGGGCCGTTCGCCGTGCCCAAGGCCATGGCCTCCGGCCCCTCGGCCGTGCTGGCCACCTGGTTCCAGCTGAAGGGCATCAACTATTCGATCTCCTCGGCCTGCGCGACCTCGGCGCACTGCATCGGCGCGGCCGCCGAGCAGATCGCCTGGGGCAAGCAGGACGTGGTCTTCGCCGGCGGCTGCGAGGACATCGACTGGTCGATGTCGAACATGTTCGACGCCATGGGCGCCATGTCGTCCAACTTCAACGACACGCCCGCGAAGGCCAGCCGCGCCTATGACAAGGACCGCGACGGCTTCGTCATCGCCGGCGGCGCGGGCATCGTGGTGCTCGAGGAATACGAGCGGGCGAAGGCGCGCGGGGCCACCATCTACGCCGAGGTCACCGGCTACGGCGCCAACTCCGACGGCTACGACATGGTCGCCCCCTCCGGCGAGGGCGCCGAGCGCTGCATGAAGATCGCGCTCGAAATGGCCGGCAACCCGAGGATCGACTACCTGAACCCGCACGGCACCTCGACCCCGGTCGGCGACTCCAAGGAGATGGGCGCGGTGCGCAACGTCTTCGGCGACGCCCTGCCGATGATCTCCTCGACCAAGTCCCTGACCGGCCATTCGCTCGGCGCGGCGGGCGCGCAGGAGGCGATCTACTGCCTGCTGATGATGAAGCACGGCTTCGCCGCCGAGAGCGCCCACATCGAGAACCTCGATCCCGAGTTCGAGGGCATGCCGATCCTGCGCCAGCGCCACGACGGCGAACTGATCCATGTCATGTCGAACAGCTTCGGCTTCGGCGGCACCAACGGCACGCTGATCCTGTCGCAGGTCGACCGCTAGGACGACGGGTCCGGCTGGCGCAGGCCGGTCCACGCCTCGCTCGCCGCTGCGGCGATGCAGGCGGCCAGGGCGTCGGCGTCGCGCTCCAGATCGCGCATGCCGTGCATCCGCGCGGCGCCGGGCCACATCCAGGTGTCCTGGGCGGCCGCGTCGGCGGGAGTCACGCCGCGGCCGAAGCAGCTGACCCGCAGGCTCTCGCCGCCGAAGCTGCGTCGCCCCTCGCCCGGCTCGTCGTCGAAGGCGACCACCACCGTGGGCGGCGCGTCCGCCGGCAGCTCGGCCCGGGTCAGATAGAAGCGGATGCAGTAGTCCAGCCTCCGGTCCATGCGCTCGTCGAGGCAGGAGGCGAACAACGCCGGCTCGACCGTGGGCGGCGCCCAGTCGAAACGCCCCCAGCGCGGGTCGCCGAGACCCTCCAGCGCGCCCCGCCCGTAGCCGGCCTGGATCTGGCGCAGCTGGTCCAGGGTGACCACCGTCACCGCGACGCGCGGCCGCGCCTGCGCGGCGGCCGGCGGCGTCGGCGCGGCGGCGATCAGCAGGCTGGAGAGCGCGGCGGCGATGAACGGGCGCATCCCGGGGACTCCCTTTGGCGTTGCTGTATCCTCCACCCGGCCGCCGTCGGGCGGCAAGCCCCCGAAACCTGACGCGCGCGAGCTCCCCTGACCTTCGATCCCTACATCCTGTTCCTGCTCGGCCTCGGCGGCGTCGTCCTGCTCGTCTCCTGGGCGCCGGTCGGGCTGAAGCGTCTGCCGCTGACGCTCGCCATCCTGTGCGTGGCCCTGGGCGTGCTGGTGTTCTCCACCGGGCTGATGGCCTTCGATCCCGACCCGCGCACCTGGGACACGGCCACCGAACGGCTGACCGAGCTGGTGGTGATCGTCAGCCTGATGGGCGCCGGGCTGAAGATCGACCGGCCGCCCGGCTGGCGGGCCTGGTCGACGACGTGGCGGCTGCTGATCGTGGCCATGCCGCTGACCATCGCC
>JANJTI010000338.1 GCA_024711185.1 Brevundimonas sp.
GGCCGGGATCATCGACCTCGCCGCCGAGCGCGGCCGGCTGGAGAAGGAGATCGCCGCCCTCGACAGCGACATCGGCCATTTCGGCAAGAAGCTGGGCAACCCCAACTTCGTCGCCCGCGCCGCGCCCGAGGTGGTCGAGGAGCAGCGCGGGAAGCTGGCCGCCGCCGAGGCCGGCAAGGCGAAGCTGCAGGCGGCGCTGACGCGGCTGGAAGGCCTCTGAGGCCCTGACGATCCTCCCCCATCGGGGGAGGGGGACCGCGAAGCGGTGGAGGGGGACGACCCTCGCGCCGATGAAGGCGGAGAACCCCCTCCACCATGCTGCGCATGTTCCCGCTCCCCCTGCGGGGGAGGATCGATGAGGCTCGACCAGCTGCTGGTCGCCCGCGGCCTGGCCGAAAGCCGGGCCCGGGCCAGGGCGGCCATCGAGGCGGGCGGCGTCTTCGTCGACGGCCAGCCGGCGAAGGGCGCCTCGCAGGCGGTCGCCGATGACGTCGACCTCGTCTTCACCCCGGCCCACGACTTCGTCGGCCGCGCAGCGCTGAAGCTGGATCACGCCCTGACCCTGTGGCCGGTCCCCGTCGAGGGCCGCGTCGCGCTGGACGTCGGCGCCTCCACCGGCGGCTTCACCGAGGTCTGCCTGCGCCGCGGCGCGGCCCGCGTCCATGCCGTCGACGTGGGGGAGGGGCAGCTGCATCCGCGCCTCGCCGCCGACCCCCGTGTCGTCAACCTCGAGAAGACCGACGCCCGCGAGCTGACGGCGGTGCTGATCCCCGAGCCGCCGCAGCTGATCGTCTGCGACGCCAGCTTCATCGGCCTCGCCAAGGTGCTGCCGGCGGCGCTGGCTCTCGCCGCGCCCGGCGCCGACCTCGTCACCCTCGTCAAGCCGCAGTTCGAGATGGAGCGCCGCGCCGACGTCGGCCGCGGCGGCGTCGTGCGCGATCCCGGGGCCCGGCAGGCCGCGCTCGACCGCGTCGTCGCCTGGCTGGAAGGGCAGGGCTGGCGGGTGCAGGCGACGGCGGAGAGCCCCATCGCCGGCGGCGACGGCAACGTGGAGTGGCTGCTGTGGGCGAGCAGGGCCATCGACATCGGCAGCGCAGGCGTCCAGTCCTGAAGGGCCGACCTCGATTCCCTGCCGCCGCTGCCTGCTGCCGCCCCATGGAAAAGCCCCCGGCGGATCTCTCCACCGGGGGCCTCCGTCACGTCGCCGATCGACAGGGGGGCTGAAAAGTAATCGGCGCCGCGATTTCGTCAGTAGCGGTCGCAGACGTCCTCGTAGCGGGTGACCACGCGGCCGTTCCAGTCGCGGGTCTCGTAGCGGACCGAGCGGCAGCCGTATCGTGTCTCGTAGCGGCCGTAGCTGTAGCGGCTGTCGTAGTTGTAGCGGCTGTCGTACCGGTAGCGATCGTCGTACCGATAGCGGTCGTCGTAGCGATCCGAGCCGTAGTAGCCGCGGTCGTCGTAATCGCGATACCCGGACCGGTCGTAGTAGCGGTCGCAGTCGCGGGCGGAGTCGCTGCCGATGCTGCCGCCGACCACCGCGCCGAGCACGCCGCCGAGGATCGAACCCTCGGTGCGACGGCCGCGCGCCGCGATCTGCGAACCGGCCACGGCGCCGACGCCGGCGCCGCTGGTCGCGCCAGCGGCGGTGCGCTGGTTGCGGTCGCTGCGGCAGTAGTCGTAGCTGTCGTACCGGCTTGAGCCATAGCCGTCGTAGCCGTAGCGGTCCTGGCCGTAATAGCGGTCGCCCTGGTAGCTGTAGGCCTGGGCCGAAGCGGGAGCGGGGGCCGCCGTCAGGCCCGCGACCGCCAGGGCGGCGGCGCCGAAGGCGGCCTTGCGGGTCATGGAAACGTTCATCGACCTGATCCTCGAAAAGGTTAATCCGATGGCCGAACGGTTCGGCCCCCTGTCTGTTGCATCGCTTCTAGGGCGGGCAAGCTGAACGGCCTTTGAGCGGGGCGTTCATCTTCGTTCAGGTTTCGCCGCAGGGCCGGTTGCGGCTAAGAGCGGCCGATGACGGAAACGCTGACCATCTCGCGCGTGGGCGCCCAAGGCGACGGCGTCGCGGACACCCCCCCCGGCCCCGTGTTCGCGCCGCTGACCCTGCCCGGTGAAACGGTGCGGGGCGAGGTTCGCGATGGTCGGCTGGAGGCGGTCGAGATCCTCACGCCCAGTCCCGAGCGGATTGCGCCCGTCTCGCCCCACTACGGCGACTGCGGCGGCTGTTCGCTGCAGCACTGGGCGGCCGGCCCTTATCTGGAGTGGAAGCGCGAGCAGGTCCGGCTGGCCCTGGCCCGGGAGGGGCTGGAGGCGGAGATCGAACCGACCGTGGCCACCCCGCCGGGCAGCCGTCGCCGCCTCGCCCTGCACGCCCGGCGCGGTCCCGACGGCGGAGCCGTCCTCGGCTTCAAGGCGCGGCGCAGCTGGCGTCTGGTCGAGGTGACGGAATGCCCGATCGCGGATCCCCGGCTGGTCGCGGCCTTTCCGGCGCTGGCGAAGGTCGCCGAGCCCTTCCTGGAGCACCCGAAGTCGGCCCCGACCCTGCATGTCACCGTCAGTCTCACCGGGCTGGACGTCGACGTGACAGGCGTCGAGCGCCGCACCGGCGGGCTGTCCCGCGACGCGCAAATGCGCGCCGTCGAGGCCGCGGCCGCCGCCGATCTCGCCCGGCTCAGCCTGGCGGGGGAGACGCTGGTCATGGCCCGCCAGCCCACGGTCGCCTTCGGCCCCGCGACCGTGCCCCTGCCGCCCGGCGGCTTCCTGCAGGCTTCGGCGCCCGCCGAGGCGGCCATGGTCGAGCGCGCCGTGG
>JANJTI010000350.1 GCA_024711185.1 Brevundimonas sp.
ATGTACCTGTTCGACGGCGTCGGCGGGCCGCGCGCCCGCTCCGAGGCCCTGACCTGGCTCCTGCGCGCCGCCGAGCGCGGCCTCGTCGACAGCCAGTACAATGTCGGTCGGCTTTACGAGACCGGAGACGAGGGCATCACGCCGGATCACACCCAGGCGCTGCAGTGGTATCTCGTTGCGGCCCGAGCCGGCGACGGCGACGCGCCGGCGGCCGCCGAGCGCGTGCAGGCCGCCTTGCCGTCCAGCGAACAGGAGCGGGCACGGGCCGAGGCGGCGCGGTTCGCGGTCCAGCCGCTCGCCTGAGGCGCGACGGCCGGCCCTCCGCTGGCGCATCGGGTTGCACGGGCGGCCCGGGGCGTTCAGGACAGTTTCACCGTCGCCTCTCCGGCGCCTGACCTCCGTTCCAGCCGAAGGCGCGTCCTTTGGATATCTATCTGCCGATCGCCGAGGTTTCGGTGAACTGGCCGCTCCTGGTGCTGCTGGGGGCGGCGGTCGGATTCGTGTCCGGCCTGTTCGGAATCGGCGGCGGCTTCCTCATGGCGCCGATCCTGATCTTCCTCGGCATTCCGCCGTCGGTGGCCGTCGCCAGCCAGGCCAGCCACGTCGTGGCCTCCTCGACTTCGGGAGTGATCAGCTACGCGGGACAGAAGGCGATCGACTTCCGCATTGGCGCGGTGATGGCCGGCGGAGGGATCCTCGGGGCGCTGCTGGGCGTGGAACTGTTCCGCTACCTGCGGCTCCTGGGTCAGGCGGACCTGGCCGTGGCCCTGTCCTACCTTCTGTTCCTCGGCGCCATCGGGGTGCTGATGCTCTACGAGAGCCTCGGCCAGATCCTGCGCCGGGTGCGCGGCGAGGTGGTGCCGCACCGCGAGCGCCGCCGGCCGCTGTGGCTGTACGGCCTGCCGCTACGCATGCGCTTTCCGCGTTCGGGCCTCTACATCAGCGCCATCCCGCCCTTCGCCCTCGGCGCCTTCGCCGGCGTGCTGTCGGCGATCATGGGGGTGGGCGGCGGCTTCATCCTCGTGCCGGCCATGCTCTACATCCTGCGCATGAAGGCCGGCGTGGTGGTCGGCACCAGCCTGTTTCAGATCATCGTCACCACCGCCATGACCACCATCCTGCAGGCAGGCCGCAACCAGACGGTCGACATCGTGCTGTCGACCATCCTGCTGCTGGGCGGGGTGGTCGGCGCCCAGTACGGCGCCCGGTTGTCGGGTCGGTTCCGCGCCGAGGAGCTGCGGGCCGTCCTGGGGCTGATCGTTCTCCTGGTCGGCATCCAGATGGGGCTGGAGCTGTTCGTGCGTCCGTCCGAACTGTTCGCCTTCGCGCCGGGGGCGGTCGACTGATGCAGGCGCTTCCACCACCGCCGCCGGCGATCGCGGCTCCCGCCCCTGAGCGATCAGCCTCGACCGTGGACGAGGTCCGCGTCGCCGCCGCCCTGACCGACGCCCGGGTGATGGTCGACTCCGGCTTCCGCGGCGCCTCGATTGTGCTCTACGGAGCCGTGTTCAATCCGTCCGACACCCCGGCAGACGTGGTCGTGGTGGTGCGCGGGCCCGACGCCCCGGTGCGCCTGGTGAAGAAGACCCGCAACATGGGGGTGTGGCTGAACAGCCGGCCGGTGCTGTTCGAGGGGGCGCCCGGTTTCTACATGACCGCCTCCACCCGGCCCTTGGGCGACATCGCCGAGTTTGGCCAGCTGCGCCGGCTCGGCGTGGGTCTCGACCACCTGCGCATCAACGCGCCGGAGGAGAGCCGCACCGTCACCCGCTACGGCGTCAGGGACGTGGTGGTCAGCCGGCTCGGCGAGGACTACCTCGACTGGCGTCGTGCGGTGATCCGCCTGCGCGAGGCGGCGGCGCTGTACAACAGCGATCCCGACGGCGTGGCCTTCGTCGACGAAGGCCTGTTCCGCGCCGAGGTCGAACTGCCCACGGTCGCACCCACCGGCAAGTATTTCGCCGAGGTCTGGCTGTTCCAGGAGGGCGAGCCGGTGTCGGTGTCCAACCTGACCCTGACGGTCGAGAAGGTCGGGCTCGAGCGCGACATCTACGAGTTCGCCCATCGCCGGCCGTGGAGCTACGGCGTGCTCTGCGTCCTGCTGGCCGCCTTCACCGGCTGGGGGGCCAGCCGGGTGTTCCGGAGGGAGTGACGTCGTTCAGCTACAGCGGCCGACGGCGTCCGGGGCCTTGGCCCTGTGCTCCCCGTCCCGGAGTGGCGGGCTCGCGGTGGCGAGAACCACCGTCTCGCCAGCGGGGACCAGCACCCAGGGGCGGCCGACCAGGCGCGCGCACACGGGAAACGGATTGGAGTTGTGCGCGCGGTGAACGATCTGGGCGCCGCCGAGGAAGGAGTCCTCCTCATGGTTGATCGTGAAGCCAACCCCCTGGCTCTCGCCGTAGTGCAGTTGCTGCTGGATCATCGTCGCCTCGCACGCCGCGACAGCGGCCGTGCCGGCGAGTACGACGACCGTGATCAAGGGGCGCTTCATCGTGTCCTCCCGGCCTGATCGGAGCAATCTAGCGCGGAAGGCTCATTGGACAACCCTGAGGTGCGCGACGCCCGCAGCCGACGACCCGGCGAGGTTTAGCTGGCCGCGAACTCGCTCATCGCGTCGATCACCGCCCGGTTCTGGTCCTCGGTTCCGACCGTGATGCGCAGGCACTCGGGCAGGCCGTAGCCGCCGACGGGCCGGACGATGATCCCCTTCGCGTTCAGATAGTCGTTGGCCCGGGTGCACTGGTCGACGTCCCTGAAGCGGACGAGGACGAAGTTGCCTGCGCTCGGCAGGACGTCGAAGCCGAAACCGCGGATGGCCTGGGTGAGGCGCGGCCGCCAGGTGTGGATCAGCTCGCGCGAAGCCTTCTGGTGCGCCTCGTCGCCCAGCGCCGCGACGGCGGCCTCGATGCCGGGGACCGAAACGTTGAACGGCAGGCGGATGCGGTCGACGGCCTCGGCCACCTTCAGCGGGGCGTAGCCGAAGCCGATGCGCAGGCCCCCGAGGCCGTGAATCTTGGAAAAGGTGCGGGTGACGACGACGTTGTCGCTGGCACGGGCCAACGGGAAGCTGGTCTCCCAGTCCGGCTCGGTCACATATTCCGCGTAGGCCTCGTCGATGACCAGCAGGACATCGGGGCGCAGCGCCTCGTGCAGCCGGCGGATCTCCTCGCCGGTGTTGTAGCTGCCGGTCGGGTTGGACGGGCTGGAGACGTAGACGATGCGGGTGCGCTCATCGACCTGCTCCAGCAGGGCCTCCGGCGTCGCCTTGAACTCCGGCTCGGGAGCCAGCCTGACCTCGGCCTGATTGGCTCTGGCCGAGATGCGGTAGGCGAGGAAGCCGTACTGGCCGGTGACGATGTTGTCGCCGGGGGTCAGGTAGGTCTGGTTCAGCAGGGCGAAGACCTCGTCCGAGCCGTTGCCGAAGATCAGCCGCTCGGGCTCCAGCACGTGATGGTCCGCCACCGCCTGCCGCAGCCTGGTGGCGCGCCCGTCCGGGTAGATGTGGATGTTGCGCACCGCCGCCTCGTAGGCCTCACGCGCCTTCTCGCCCGCGCCCAGCATGTTCTCGTTGGAGGACAGCTTCATAGGCTCGGCCACGCCCTCGATCTTCGACTTGCCGCCGACGTAGGGCGCGATGTCGAGGATGCCGGGCTTGGGCGTCGGAAGGTCGGTCATGCGGGCTCTCAGAACACGGGGGCGGCGCCGATGACGCCGATCAGGTCGCCGGGCGCGGATGCGAGCCGCCCGTCCTCGGCCTGCACATAACCCGCCAGCGCGAACAGCTTCAACCCGCCGACCGCTATCAGGGGAGTCGCGGCCAGTCCGGCGTCGGCCAGCATCGCCACGATGCGGGCGTCCGGCAGGCCGCTGTCCGTGGCCCAGAAGGTCCGATCGTCGCCGGTTGGGCCGGGCGCCGCCTTTCGGACCATCAGCGCGCGGGGATGCCCGGCGGCATGGTCCGGCAGGGCGGCGATCACGCGCAGCTCCGGCTCGGCCAGCAACCGCCCCCACCAAGGCGAGGCGGGGGTCAGGTCCATCAGGGCGCGGGCGCCGCCGCGGACCGCCTGCAGCGCCGCCTCGGGCCTGGCCGCCAGCTGCGCGACGAGCCCATAGCGGTCGGCGGCGAGCACCTGGCTCGCCGGCCCCCAGACCACCAGCGCCGGGCCGCTGGCGGCGTCCATCCGTCCCATCACCGTCCGCGCGGCGGCGGCCTCGGCCGGCGACAGGCCGGCGAGGACGGCGCGCAGGGCGATGGCCTCGGCGTCCGGGGTGGCGCGAGGGCCTGCCGCGACACGGGCGCGCACGGCCTCGACCACAGCGCGGTCCAGCGCCAGCCGGGTCTCGTCCGGGGGCGGCTCGCGCAGCATCAGAACAGCTTCGGCGCCGGCGCGAGGGCGAAGGGCCCCAGCCATGTACGTCCATTCTCGAAGCGGACCACCAGGTCCACGGGGCGATCTCCGGCCGCCGCCGCCGCGGCCGCTGCGCCTGCCGCGCCGACCCGATCGACCGCGCCCGAACGCGCTCCCGCCAGTCCGGCGACGGCGTCCATCGGCCGCTCGGCCCGCAGCGACACCTCGCCCGTCAGCCGCCCGTCGGGACCGGCCGAAAGTCCGGCGCTCTCCACGCGGGCCCGGCTTTCCCCGGCCGAGAGCTCGCCGCGAACCGCCGTGAGCCGTCCGCCGCCGGCGGTCCAGTTGGCCAGCAGGCCGGCGGCGTCGGGACCGCTCAGCCGGCTGGCGGCGACCACCGTCGCCTCGACCTCGGCGGTCAGCCGGCCCTCGCGCGTCGCCGCCTCGACCGGGCCGTCGCGCCGCCCGCGCGCGTCGATCAGGCGGAACAGCACGTCCATCTCGTCGGTCCGCGCCAGGCCGTCGGTCAGGTGCGGGCGCGTGTAGAGCTCGATCCGCTCGGCCGAGGCGATGGGAAAGGGCTCCGCGTCTCGATGGGGGGTGAACACCGGCTCCACCGCCTGCAGCCGCAGATCGGGGAAGCGCGCCCGCAACTGACTGACGCTGAGCCGCAGCGCCTCCGCGCGCACTCCCATCCGGCCCTTCTCTGCGCGGTCGACGGTCAGGCCGTCGGGGGCCACGACCACCCAGCGGTCGGGGTTCCAGGCGTTGGCCTCGGCGACCAGCTCGGGCGCGGCGACGCCATGACCGGAAGGGGCCGTCACCTGCACGTGCGGAATGGACACGCGCGCCCGGAACGGCCAGCCGGTGGTGGTCACCGGCGCGTGCTCGATGGTCCAGCCGTCCTCGACCAGCGCCGCCGCCTGCGCCGCCAGTCGCGCCTCCACCTGCTTCGCCAGGTAGAACCACCAGCCCGTCCACACGGCCAGCAGCACGCCGACGACGAGAAACGGCCACAGCAGGCCGCGGCGGGGATGGCGATAGGATGGATCGGCTTGCGTCATGGAGGCTCCGGCCGCAGATCGGTTTCGGGATAGGGTCAGTTCCGGACCCGAGGCAAGCGGGAACGCCGCCGTTTCGGGTCCGTTCGAAGCGGACGCAGGGAGACCGTGTTGGAAATCCAGAAGCTGCATCGTGGTCGCCTGATCGACCACCTCCAGCTGGTGGTGCGCGACCTCGCCGCCAGCCGCCGGTTCTACGAGGCCGTGTTCGACGCGCTGGACATCCCGATCGGCGGCGAGGGCGAGACCTGGTTCTGGGCGGACGAGCTGTTCGTCTCCACCGCCGACAGCGAGGCCGCGCTGGGCGAGCTGACCGGCCGTTGCCATCTGGCCTTCCAGGCGAAGGACCGCGCCATGGTGGAGGCCTTCCACCGCGCCGGGCTGGCCGCCGGCGGCCACGACAACGGCGCACCCGGCGAGCGATCCTACCATCCCGGCTACTACGCCGCCTTCCTGCTCGACCCGGACGGCAACAATATCGAGGCGGTGTTCCACGGCGAGGCCAGGCGATCGGCGGAGAGCGTGGAGATCACCTTCGAGGGCTGATCAGGAGAGGAAGCCGCCGACCAGTTCGACGGCTTCGGCCAGCCCCATGCGCTGAACCTCGGTTCCGGGCGGGAGGCTGGCGAACAGGCGGGTGGGGGTGGCGGCGTCGAGCATGACGAACACCCCCTTGTCGTCGGCGCGGCGGATCAGCCGCCCGAAGGCCTGGGCCATTCGCGCGCGAGCGAGGGCGTCGTCCCAGGCCCGAGTCTGGGACCCGCCGCCGAAGCGCTCGCGTCGGGCCTTGTGCAGCAAATCCGGCCGCGGCCAGGGCGCCCGGTCGAAGGCGAGGATGCGCAGGGACCGGCCCGGCACGTCGACCCCGTCCCGCACGGCGTCGGTGCCCAGCAGGCAGCTGTCCTGCTCGGCCCGGAACACGTCGACCAGGGCCCCGACCTCGAGCGGGTCGACGTGCTGGGCGTAGAGGGGGATGCCGGCCTTCGCCAGATCGGGCCCGAGCCGCTCGTATACGGCCTTGAGCCGGCGGATGGCGGTGAAAAGGCCCAGCCCCCCGCCGCCGGCGGCGAGGAACAGCTCGCGCATCGCCGCCGCCGTCTGGCGCGGGTCGTCCTTGACCAGGTCGTTGACGACGAT
>JANJTI010000038.1 GCA_024711185.1 Brevundimonas sp.
ATGGCGGCGCCCGCCTCGACCTGCTGGCGCGCGACATCCAGCGCCGCCGCATAGTCGCCCTCGACGATCAGCTTGCGGAATTTGGCGGAGCCGGTGACGTTCGTCCGCTCGCCGACGTTGATGAAGGTGGGACGCAATTCAGGCTACCAGTTCAAAGGGTTCCAGCCCCGCCAGCCGCATCGCCCGCGGTCGCTCCGGGACCGCCCGCGGCGTCACCCCCGCCACGCCCGCGGCGACATGCCGGATGTGGTCCGGCGTGGTGCCGCAGCAGCCGCCGACGATGTTGACCAGGCCGGAGCGGGCCCACTCCTCGATGAAGTGGGCGGTCTCGTGCGGCTGTTCGTCGTACTGTCCCATGGCGTTGGGCAGGCCGGCGTTGGGATAGGCGGCGACCAGGGTGTCGGCGACGCGGCTCAGCTCGGCGATGAACGGCCGCATCAGCTCGCCGCCAAGGGCGCAGTTGAAGCCGACGGCGAACGGCCGGGCGTGGCGCACGCTGTTCCAGAACGCCTCGGCGGTCTGCCCCGACAGGGTCCGCCCCGAGCGGTCGACGATGGTCCCGGAGATCCACATCGGCAGCGGCTCCAGCCCTTCGTCCTGCAGGTCGAGGACGGCCTTGATGGCGGCCTTGCAGTTCAGGGTGTCGGTGATGGTCTCGATCAGGAACAGGTCGACGCCGCCCTCGTGCAGCGCCCGGGCCTGCTGGCGATAGGCGGCGTAGACCTGGTCGAAGGTCACGCTGCGGGCGCCGGGATCGTTCACGTCCGACGACATCGACAGCATCTTGTTCAGCGGGCCGATCGAACCGGCCGCGAAGCGCGGCTTGCCCGGCTCCTTCGCCGTCCACCGGTCCGCGGCCGCCCGCGCCAGCCTGGCGCCCTCGAGGTTGATGTCCCACACCGCCTGTTCGTCCAGGCGGTAGTCCTCCTGGGCGATGGTGGTGGCCGAGAAGGTGTTGGTCTCGGAGATGTCCGCGCCGGCGGCGAAATACTGGTCGTGCAGGTCGGCGATGACGTCCGGCCGGGTCAGGCACAGGATGTCGTTGTTGCCCTTCATCTGGCCGTCGTGGGCGGCGAACCGCTCGCCGCGGAAGTCGGCCTCGTCCAGTCCGCGCCGCTGGATCATCACCCCCCAGCTGCCGTCCAGCACCAGCACCCGCTCGCGGGCGGCGGCCTTCAGGGCGGAGATGCGCTCGGTGCGGGTCATGCTTCGCGCCTCGTTTCGCGCACGCCCAGCACCCGGCAGATGGCGTAGACCAGATCGGCGCGGTTCAGGGTGTAGAAGTGGAAGTCGGCGAAGCCTTCCTCCTGCAGCCGCGCGCAGGTTTCGGCGGCCACCGAGGCGGCGATCAGCCTGCGGGTCTCCGGGTCGTCGTCCAGCCCGTCGAAGTGGCTCGCCAGCCACGCGGGCACCGCCGCGCCGCACGCCGCCGACATCCGCCGCAGACCGACGAAATTGGTCACCGGCATGATCCCCGGGATCAGCGGAATGCCGACGCCCGCCGCACGTACCCGGTCGCGGAAGCGCAGGAAGGCGTCGATGTCGAAGAAGAACTGGCTGATGGCGCGCGTCGCGCCGGCGTCCACCTTGGCCTTCAGCACGTCGATGTCGTGCGCCGCCGACGGGCTCTCCGGGTGTCCTTCCGGGTAGCAGCCGACGCTGATCTCGAAATCGCCGCGTCGCGCGATCGCCGCCGTCAGCTCCGTGGCGTTGGCGTAACCGTCCGCGCGCGGGACATAGGCGCCGCCGATGCCGGCGGCGCCGGGCGGGTCCCCGCGCAGGGCCACGATGTGGCGCACGCCGCCGTCGCGATAGGCGTCGATCACCGCATCGACCTCGTCCCGGCTCGCCTCGACGCAGGTCAGGTGCGCCGCGGGTGCGAGCGAGGTCTCGGTCAGTATGCGCTGCACCGTCCGGTGGGTGCGCTCACGCGTCGAGCCGCCGGCCCCGTAGGTCACCGAGACGAACTCGGGCTCCAGCGGCGCGAGCCGCTTCACCGCCTGCCAGAGACTGGCTTCCGCCTCGTCGGTCTTCGGCGGGAAGAATTCGAACGACACCCGGGGGCGGGACGCGTCCTGACCGGCGCGGGCGACGGGCCCCAGCGGCGACAGCAACAGGGCGCGGGCTTCCGAAAGGCTGAGGGCGGGACCGGTCATGCCGCAGCCGCCCGGGCCGCGACCGGCCGTTCGGCGCTCCAGATCGAGACGGTCAGACCCTCGGTGTCCGGGGGCATCACCACCGGGGCGGCCGGCGTCAGGCCCGCGGCCGAGAGCCAGTCCCGCATTTCCTGCTCGGCGAAGCCCAGGCGGCGATGCTGGTGCTCATCGCGCAGACGCTCGAGGTTGTGCGGCGCGAAGTCGACGATCAGCAGACGCCCGCCCGGCATGACGATGCGCGAGGCTTCGGCCACCGCCGCGGCGGGGTCGGCGAGGTAATGCAGCACCTGGTGGACCAGCACCAGATCGGCGCTCTGGTCCGGCAGGCGCGTCGCGAAGATGTCGCCGTGGCGCAGCTCGACCTTCTCCAGCCCGGCGCGGGCGACGTTGCTCCGCGCGATATTGAGCATGTTCTGGCTGAGATCCAGGCCGATCGACATGCGCGCCTTGCCGGCGAGCAGCGTCAGCATTCGTCCCGAGCCGGTGCCGAGGTCGACCACGCGCTCGAAGGGTCCCTCGCCGGTGATGCGAAGAATGGCGGCCTCGATCTCGCTCTCGCGGACGTACAACGAGCGGATCTGGTCCCATTGCGGCGCGACCCGCTCAAAATAGGCGCCGGCGGCGGCCTCGCGCTCCCGCCGCACCTCCTCGAGCCGCCGGTCGTCGGCGGCGGTCGCGCTGGACTCGAGCAGATCGAGGATGGTGTCCACCAGACGCCGGGCCGTCGGCGTCGAAGAGACCCGGTAGAAGACCCGGGCGCCGTCCGGGAATCGCTCGATCAGGCCCGCGTCCGCCATCAGCTTGAGGTGACGCGAGACCCGCGGCTGGCTCTGTTCGAGCACGCCGGACAGTTCCATCACCGACAGCTCTTCCCCGGCAAGCAGCGACAGGATGCGCAGGCGGGTCGGCTCGCCGGCGGCGCGAAGGGCGTCGACCGTCTGTTCGGGCGTCAGGGACATGGGCATCATATAAAGATATCCTTATATGATTATGCAAGGAAAATCTCTGGCCAGATCGGCCCCGGAGGCACAATCTCTTCCTCCCGTTCCCACCGGATCGAGACCGATGCGCCCGAGCCTGTCCGTCGTAGTCGCCACCGTCGCCCTCGGCGCCCTCATGGCCCCGGCCGCCCTGGCCCAGGATCCGCCCGCGCCGCCCGCCGGCGGGGGAATGATGGGGCTGCCGCGCGCCGCCTCCGACGTCGAGGCGTGGACGGATCGCCTGTTCGACCGCCTCGACGCCGACGCGGACGGAGTCATCGTCGGGCGGGAGTTGATGGTGCTCAGCCAGGGCGAGATCGCCGCCCGCGGCGGCTCCCGCATCCGCGCCATGGTGTCCCAGTCCGACGCCAGCAACGACGCCCGCGTGACGCGCGAGGAGCTGCGCGCCGGCGGCCTGCGGATGTTCAACCGGATGGACGCGAACGGCGACGGCCGCCTCTCTGACGACGAGCTCCCCCGTCCCCCGGCGCCGCGCGCGCCGATCGCCATGCCGATGCCGGCGGCCGAGCCCATGCCCATGCCCGGCATGGACGACGACTGATCAGGTCTTGCGCGAGGGTCCGCCCAGCGAAACGTCGAGGGCGGTGTAGTCCACCGCGCCGAAGAACGGTTGCGGCTGCGGGGCCGGCGCGGCCGTCGGCAGGTCGGGCAGGGCGGCCAGCCGCCGCTTGTTGACGTGGCTTTCGGGCCGCGGCGCCGTCGGATCGGGGAACTCGCCCCGGAAATAGTAGCGCTGCCAGGCCTGCTTCGCCGCCTCCGGATCGCCATTGGCGAGCCGGGTGTTGAAGTCCGAGCGCACGGCCTTCCACGCCTCGTACTGGCGGCCGAGGTCGCTCCCGGCGTCGAGCGGCGCCCCCACCGGCTGGAAGGCCTCGATCAGGTGGTGCTGCACCGGCTGGATGAAACAGAACGGCTCGTCCTTCTCGAACCGCACCCGCCCCGGAGCCGTGAAGCGCCAGTTCATGGTGAAGGGGTAGGGCAGCCAGTCGGTCTCCACCAGGCCCTCCAGCGGCGCGATTCCGTGCTTGAAGCGGTTCGGGCTTCCGCCGCAGCGCAGGGCCCAGCCCGGCGGCGTGCGGAACAGCCAGCCGACGTGGAAGGTCAGCACCCCGTGGGTGAAGTGTGAGACGGCGAAATGCTCGAGCAGCGCCGGGTCGCCGTCGGGGAAGAAGCGGATCGACTCGGCGGCCAGGCCTCCGTCCCACTCGGCTTCGAAGGCGACCGGGCAGAGAATGTCCCAGCCGGTCGTGTTGGCCATGCTCAGCGGCAGGCAGCGGTAGGGATGCCGCGCCGAGAAGGCGTCCATCCAGTCGCGCTCGGGTCGTCCGGGGACCAGCTGCGGCGGGTTGGGCTGCGTTGGGTAGCACTCCAGCCTCGGCGCCGTGCCGGTCCCGGCTTCGGGAAGGGGGTCGGTGACGGTCTGGCTCACGCCGGTCTCATGGCTGCATGCGGGTTTGCCCCATCTGACCGCAGAAGCCGACCGTTCGCCAGTCCGAATGGCTTCAGCCGTCCGCCACTGGCGTCTTCAGCGGGTCGCCGGCGAACGCCGCCTGCAGATTCTCCAGCAGCAGCATCAGCATGCCCTGCACGGCCTCGGTGGTCGCCCCGCCAGTGTGCGGCGTCAGCACCGTGTTCGGCACGTCGGCCCAGCGCGCGGCGTCGGTCGGCTCGTCCTCGAACACGTCCAGCGCCGCCTGCCCCAGCCGACCGCCCTTCAGCGCCGCGATCAGGGCGTCCTCGTCGACCAGCTGGCCGCGGGCCACATTGACCAGCAACCCCTGCGGGCCCAGCGCCTCGATCACCTCGCGGGAGATCAGGCCGCGATTGCTCTCGTCGGCGCGGCAGGCGACGACCAGCACGTCGCTGTCCCGCGCCAGCTCCAGCAGGGAGGCCGCCCGCGGCCACGGCGCGTCCTTCTCCCTCGGGCCCCACCAGCGCACCGGCATGCGCAGGGCCTCGGCGCGCCGGGCGACAGCCTCGCCGATGGACCCCAGTCCGACGATGCCGAGCTTCTGGCCCTGCATCGAATGGGTGATCGTCTTCGAATCCGCGGTCCAGCCGCCCGCCCGCAGGGCGCGATCGCCCGCCGCGATGCCGCGCCGCGCCGCGAGGATCAGCCCGATGGCGTGGTCGGCGACGTCCTCGTGGTTGACGCCGGGGGCGTGGGTGACCGGCAGCCCCCGGGCCCGGCACCACGCGACGTCGATGCCGTCGTAGCCCGAGGTGAAGCAGGCGACGAGCTTCAGGTTCGGCAGGCTCTCGACCAGACGGGGGTCCAGCGGGAATTCGCCCGCGACCACCAGCGCGCCGATGTCGTGCGCCGCCTCCACCGGCGGCCCCTCCCACAGGCGATAGACGTCGTAGGTCCCCTCGAGAAAGGCGGTCAGCGGCGCCAGATGGCGCTGCACGATGAGCACGGCCGGGCGCTGGGTCATGCGCGAACCTCGATAATCTGTTCGTCGCCTTCTAGCCGCTTGGCGACGTCTGGCCACAGCCGTTCGAACGCAGAGATCAGTTGAGGGTTGGTGCAGTTCGGAAGCCGAAACCAGATGAGCCGTCCGCCTGACGATTGCCGGGCGAAGTTCAGGAAGTCGGAGTCGCGCGTGACGACGGCGTCCCCGTGCTTCGCTGCAAGCGACCAGATCTCAAAGTCTGGTCGGTTCTCCAGGCCCAGTTCGACGAGATGCCAGGCGTCGAGGCCCTGTCCGCGCAGCCACTCGACCAGCAACGGCGGAAACTGCTGGTCGACGATCAGTCTCACGCTGCTGCGGCGACCGCTGGATGATCAGCCTGTCGGGCGGCGTAGACGAGACTGGCGCGGATGTCCTCGACTTCGAGCTCCGGATGGTATGACACAATCGACTCGGCGCTCTCGCCCGCCGCCAGCCAGCCCAGCACATCGGCCACGGTGATGCGCATACCGCGGATGCATGGCTTTCCGCTGCGCTTGCCTTCCTCGACAGTGATGCGGGACAAGAGATCGTCGCTCATGTCCCGCATGATATCACAGGTCGATCAGCGCCCGAACTTCTGGAACTTGATCCGGTGCGGGATCAGGCTGTCGGCCCCGAGGCGGCGCTTCTTGTCCTCCTCATAGGCCTCGAAGTTGCCCTCGAACCACTCCACGTGGCTGTCGCCCTCGAAGGCGAGGATGTGGGTGGCCAGACGGTCGAGGAACCAGCGGTCGTGGCTGATGACCACGGCGCAGCCGGCGAACTCCTCCAGCGCCTCCTCGAGGTTCTGCAGCGTCTCGATGTCGAGGTCGTTGGTCGGTTCGTCGAGCAGGATCAGGTTGCCGCCGGTGGCCAGGGTCTTGGCCAGGTGCACGCGGTTGCGCTCGCCGCCCGACAGCAGGCCGACCTTCTTCTGCTGGTCGCCGCCCTTGAAGTTGAAGCTGCCGACGTAGGCGCGGGTGTTGATCTCGCGCTTGCCGACCATCATCACGTCGGTGCCGCCCGAGATGGCCTGCCAGATGGTGTCCTCCGGCTTCAGGTCGTCGCGCGACTGGTCGACATAGGCCAGCTTGACCGTCTCGCCGACGCGGATCGTGCCGGCGTCGGGCTGCTCCTGTCCGGTGATCATGCGGAACAGGGTCGACTTGCCGGCGCCGTTGGGGCCGATCACGCCGACGATGCCGTTGGGCGGCAGCTTGAACGACAGGTCCTTGAACAGCAGCTTGTCGCCGTAGGACTTCTCCAGCCCCTCGACCTCCAGCACCACATTGCCGAGGCGCGGCCCCGGCGGGATCTG
>JANJTI010000039.1 GCA_024711185.1 Brevundimonas sp.
GAGGTCGACCTGCTCGTGAACGCGACGAACGACGTGTGGTTCGCGGGCACGCAGGGCCCCGGGCTCCACGCGATGATCCTGCGGGACATCGAGGCGCCGGCGGCGGCCGAACGGCTGGCCGAACTGGTCAGCCACATGGCCGACGAACTGAACCGCGCGCACAACGCCAACAGCTCGGTGCCGGCGCCGACCAGCCTCACGGGACGGAACGTCGGACAGACTCTGGAGAGCGCGCTTTCAGGATTCACCGGCCAGACGACGATCGCTGTCACCAACGCCGCCGGCGTCATCCAGACGCGGGCGGACATCGTCTTCAGCGGCGCGACCATGACGATCAACGGCGTCGCGGCGACGCCGGCGAACTTCCTGACCGTGCTCAACGCCCAGCTGGGCGGTTCGGCGACGGCGAGCTTCGCCGACGGACGTCTGAGCCTGACGGCTACCGGGACCAACGGGATCGCCATCGCCGACGACGCGGCCTCGCCCTCCGACAAGGCCGGAAGGGGGTTCTCCCACTATTTCGGCCTCAACGACCTGATCACCACGGACCGGCCGGCGATCTACGATACGGGACTGACGCTGGCGTCTCCCCACGGCTTCACCGCCGGGGAGACCCTGACCCTGCGCTTTACCGGTCAGAGCGGCTCGACCCTCCGTGACCTGCAGGTGGCGATCCCCGCCGGGGGGACCGTCGGCGATCTGATCGCAGCGCTGAACGATCCCGCGAGCGGCGTCGGCCGGTTCGGGACCTTCTCCCTGGCGGCGGATGGAACGCTGTCGTTCAAGGGCAACGGAGACGCCGCGCCGGCAATGTCGGTGCTGGAGGACCGCACCACCCAGGTTCCTTCGGGCGTTTCGGTGACGGAGCTGTTCGGAATCGGCGGCGGTGTGCGGGCGTCGCGCGCAGACGGCTTCGCCTTGCGCACGGATATCAGGCAGAGCCCGGGCCGGCTGGCCCTGGCGCAACTGAATCTGGCCGCCGGCCCCGGCGTGTCAGCCCTGAGTTCGGGCGACGGACGCGGCGCTCTTCTGCTGGCCGACGCCGGCGAGCGCGCCGCCCGCTTCCAGGCCGCCGGCGGCGCGGCGGGAGGAACCCTCTCGGTGTCCCGCTACGCCTCGGAACTGTCGGGCGAGATCGGCGGACGCGCCGCCGCCGCCAAGACCCGGGCCCAGTCCGCCGGCGCCCTCTACACCGAGGCCGCCGCCCGCCGGACGGCGCAGGAAGGCGTCAATCTGGACGAGGAACTGGTCCTGATGACCACCTACCAGCAGGCGTTCAACGCGTCTGCCCGGCTGATCCAGGCGGTCAAGGACATGTACGACACGTTGCTGGGGATGACCTGATGACCCGCGTCGCGACCTTCGGAAACTACCAGTCGGCCCTGCTGGACCTGATGGCGGCCCAGACCCGTGCGGCCGAGGCGCAGACACGCGTTTCGACCCAGAAGAACGCCACCGATCTGACGGGTTTCGGCCGCCAGTCCGAAACCCTGACGGCGCTGAAGGGCGCCCAGAGCCGGATCCAGGGTTTCATCGATACCGGGGAGGCGGTGTCGGCGCGGCTCACGACCCAGGATCTCGCCCTCAACCAGATCGGAGACGGCGTCGCGGGCCTGAGGTCGGCCATCGGCAGCGTGCTGGCCACCGACTCGGTCGGATCCCTGATGCTGGAACTGGAGGGGCATTTCCAGACCATCCGCGGCGGTCTGAACATGCGCCACCACGGCAGCTATCTGTTCTCCGGAGCCAAGATCAACACGGCGCCGGTGGCGGCGGCCAACCTGACCGAACTGGCGGCGGAGCCGACCGTCGCGGACGTGTTCAGCAACGACACGCTGAAAACCGTCAGCCGCGTGGCCGAAGGCACGATGCTGGAGACCGGCTTCCTCGCGGACGACGTCGGCGCGGAGGTCATGTCCATCCTGCGCGACATCCACGCCTACCATACCGGACCGTCCGGGCCCCTGACGGGGAAGGCGACGGAGGCCCAGAAGGCCTTTCTCACCACCCAGCTGTCGCGGCTCGAGCAGGCCGCCAACGGGGTGATCGGCAAGACCGCGCGCACCGGGTCGATGGCGAACCAGATCGAGGACATCAACGTCGGTCACAAGGCGCAGCTGATTTCCCTCGACGAACTGGTCGCCAAGCGCACGGATGCCGACATGGCCAAGGCGGTGACCGACCTGCAGCTGTCGCAGGTGGCGATCCAGGCTTCGGCGCAGGTGATCGCCCAGCTTCGCCAGGTGTCGCTGCTCAACTACCTGCGCTGACGCGACAATCCGCCCACAACAGCGACGCTGGACGCACCTTCCCGGGAGGGAACATAATGCGAACAAATGGCGCAGCTTGATCTCCGACGTAAACTCTCGATCCTCGCGGACGCGGCCAAGTACGACGCCTCGTGCGCCTCGTCCGGCACGTCGAAACGGGACTCGTCATCGGGCCGGGGCATCGGCTCTACCGAGGGCATGGGCATCTGCCACGCCTACACGCCGGACGGACGGTGCGTATCGCTGCTGAAGATCCTGCTGACTAATTTCTGCATCTACGATTGCGCCTACTGCATCAACCGGGCGTCCTCGAACGTGGAGCGGGCGCGGTTCAGCGTCGACGAGGTGGTGCGGCTGACGCTGGAGTTCTACCGGCGCAACTACATTGAGGGGCTGTTCCTGTCCTCGGGCATCATCCGCTCGGGCGACTACACCATGGAGCAACTGGTGCGGGTGGCCCGCACGCTGCGTGAGGACCATGATTTCCGCGGCTACATCCATCTGAAGCTGATCCCCGAGGCCGATCCGAAGCTGGTCGAGGAGGCCGGCCTCTACGCGGATCGTCTGTCGGCCAATATCGAGCTGCCGCGCGACGAGGCGCTGCAGCGGCTGGCCCCGCAGAAGGACGTCGGCGTCATCAAGAAGGCCATGGGGCAGGTCCGCCTCAAGGTCGAGGCGGCGAAGCCGGAAAGGCGGGATCGGGCCAAGCCGCCCCGCTTCGCGCCGGCGGGGCAGAGCACCCAGCTGATCGTGGGCGCCGACGGCGCCCCCGACACGGAGATCCTGCAGCGCAGCGCTTCGCTGTACGGCGGCTACGGCCTGCGCCGGGTCTACTATTCCGCCTTCAGCCCCATTCCCGACTCCTCGGCCGCCCTGCCGCTGCAGAAGCCGCCGCTGATGCGCGAGCACCGGCTGTACCAGGCCGACTGGCTGATGCGCTTCTATGGCTTCTCGGCGCCCGAGATCGGCGAGGGGGCGACGGGCGGGATGCTCGACCTGGCGGTCGATCCCAAGCTGGCCTGGGCGCTGAACCGGCGCGAGCTGTTCCCGGTCGACGTCAACAGGGCCGGCCGCGAGATGCTGCTCCGCGTGCCAGGGCTGGGGGTGAAGTCGGTGGACCGCATCCTCTCGGTGCGCCGCTACCGCACCCTGCGGTTGGAGGACGTGGCGCGGCTGTGCCGGGGCCTCGACAAGGTGCGGCCGTTCATCGTCGCCCTGGACTGGACGCCGGGCGGCCTCACCGATGCGGCTGACCTGCGGGCGCGGCTGGCGCCGGAGCCGGCTCCGGTGCAGCTGAGCCTGTTCTGATGGCGGTGGCGACGCTGGCGGGGGAGACCGATTTCGACGGCTGGCGAAGGGCGGCGCGCGCCTTTCGCGAGGCCGGGGTGGCGCCGGCGGAGGCGCGGTTCGTCGTCGGCGGAAGCGGGCAAAGCGGGCTGTTCGACGCCGCCGCGCCGCCGCCGCCGGCGGCCGAGCCGGCCTTCTCGGTCCCCCGGGCTTTCGTGGATACGGCGCAGGCGGTGGTTCTGCATCGCTCGGACGACCGCTTCGACCTGCTGTACCGGCTGCTGTGGCGGCTGCGGGACGAACCGGAGCTGATGCGGGTGGTTTCGGACCGCGACGTCGCCGACGCGCTGGAGCGGGCGAAGAACGTCTCGCGCGCCAGCCACAAGATGAAGGCCTTCGTCCGCTTCCGGCAGGTGGAGGACGACCGGGGCGAGGCGTGGATCGCCTGGTTCGAGCCCGCGCACCGGGTGCTGGAGACGACCGCGCCCTTCTTCGCGCGACGCTTCGCGACCATGCGGTGGTCGATCCTGACGCCTGACGGGGCCGCGCACTGGGACGGGGCGGCCCTGGACTTCGGCCCGCCGGCCACGCGCGACATGGCTCCCGCCGAGGACGAGATGGAGGAGTTCTGGCGCACCTACTACGCCTCGACCTTCAATCCGGCGCGGCTGAAGACGCAGGCCATGCGGGCCGAGATGCCGAAGCGGTACTGGAAGAACCTGCCCGAGGCGGCGCTGATCCCGGAACTGGTGGCGCAGTCGGCGGTTCGAACCGAAGCCATGGTCGCCGCCCCCGCCCCCGCCCCGAACCGGCGTCTGGAGAAGACGCTGTCGCGCCTCGCCCGGGACGCCAGCTTCGACGAAGGCTTCGTCCCGTCGACCCTGCAGGAGCTCGATGTGGCCGTGCAGGCATGCCGCCGCTGCCCGCTTTGGCGGGACGCCACCCAGGGTGTCTGCGGGACCGGTCCAAGGAAGGCGCGGTTGATGATCGTGGGCGAGCAGCCGGGCGAGCAGGAGGATCTGGCCGGACGACCTTTCGTCGGTCCGGCGGGCAAGGTGCTGGATGCGGCGCTGGACGAGGCCGGCATCGACCGGGACGATGTCTTCGTCACCAACGCGGTCAAGCACTTCAAGCATGAGCCGCTGGGCAAGCGTCGGCTGCACAGGACGCCGAACGCCGCCGAGGTCAGCGCCTGCCGCTGGTGGCTGGACGCGGAGCGGCGGCTGGTGCGGCCCAGGGTCATCCTCGCCATGGGAGCGACAGCGGGGCTGGGCGTGCTCGGGCGCAAGCCGGCGGTGACCAAGGAGCGCGGACGGCCGATCGCCCTCGGGGACGGCGCAGCCGCCCTGCTGACCGTGCACCCGTCCTATCTGCTGCGCCTTCCCGATGCGGCGGCGAAAGCGGCGGAGCGGGCGCGGTTCGTCGCCGACCTGAAGCAGGCGCGATCGCTGCTCTGACGCCGGATCGTCAAACCGTGGCTGAACGAATACGCAACGGCGGCGTTGTGCTGGACGCCGCAGCTTTGCCGTTTCTCCGGCATAGGCAAGGCGAACGGCGCAATCTAGGTAGGGGCATGGCCGCAGCGGGTTTCGAAATCGACGAGGGCGGGCCGGACCTGACCCTGCGTCTGACCGGCGACTGGACCGCGACCCAGCTGGGCCGGATATCCCAGGAACTGGACCGCCGGCTGGAGCAGCGCTGCGTCGGGGCGGTCGACCTTTCGCACATGGGCCGGTTCGACACGGCCGGCGCCCTGGCGCTGGTGAAGGCGAGCAATTGCGTGCTGCCCAAGAGCGCATGGGCCGAGCGTCCGGAGGCCGGGCGCATCTACGCCATGGTCGAGAAGCTGGAACGGGAAAGCGCAGCCCCGCCGCCGCGCGCGCCCGGGTGGGTGCGTGGCTTCGCCAAGGTCGGGCGCGGGGTCCAGGATATCGCGGCGGAGACGACGCTGTCGCTCGCCTTCCTCGGCCGCCTGATCACCGCCAGCGGCTCGGCGCTCAAGCACCCGGGTCGCATCCGCTGGCCGGCCTGGGTGAGCCAGACCGAGCGCGCCGGCCTCGACGCTCTGCCGATCGTGGCCGTGACCAGTTTCTTCATCGGGGCCGTCGTGGCCTTCATCGGGGCCGACCTGCTCAGCCAGTTCGGCTTCGACGTCTTCGCCGTGGAGCTGATCGCCATCTCGGTGCTGCGCGAGTTCGCCGTCGTCATCACCGCCGTCCTGCTGGCGGGCCGTTCCGCCTCCTCGTTCGCGGCGGAGGTCGGGTCGATGAAGATGAACCAGGAGATCGACGCCATGCGGGTGATGGGCGTCGATCCGTTCCAGGCGCTGGTCATCCCGCGGCTCGCGGCGCTGCTGGTCATGCTGCCGTTGCTGACCTTCGTGGCGATGATCACCGGCCTGCTGGGGGGGCTGCTGGTCGCCTGGTCCCAGCTGTCGCTCGGTCCGGCCTTCTTCATCCAGCGCATGGTCGACATCCAGGACATCGGCAATCACCTGTTCGTCGGCCTGTCCAAGGCGCCGGTGTTCGCCATCGTCGTCGCCGGGATCGGCTGCCGCCAGGGCATGGCCGTGGCCGGGGACGTCGACAGCCTCGGACGACGGGTCACCGCGGCGGTGGTGCAGGCCATCTTCGCCATCATCCTGCTGGACGCCCTGTTCGCCATGACCTTCCTGGAGCTCGGCATATGAGCGAGGCGGTGGTCGAGGTGTCGGGGCTGCGCAGCCCGTTCGGGGAGAGAGACATCCATGCCGAGCTCGACCTGACGGTCGAGCGCGGCGAGGTGCTGGGCGTGGTCGGCGGCTCGGGCTCCGGCAAGACCGT
>JANJTI010000073.1 GCA_024711185.1 Brevundimonas sp.
CATTCGCTCGTGAAAATTGGCGTCCGACCGGAATCGGTCCGGCCTTTTAGCTGAGGCGTAGCGGCAAGCAAGCCGGACGCAGAGGAGATTGACGTAGCGTCATGCGCATCCAGGTCAACGGCGAACCTCTGGAAACGTCGGCCGCCACGGTCCTCGAGCTGGTGGCGGAGCTGGGTCTGGACGTGCGCAAGGTGGCGGTCGAGCGCAATCTCGAGATCGTGCCGAAGTCGCTGCACGCCTCGACCCGGATCGCCGAGGGCGACCGGATCGAGGTGGTGCAATTCGTCGGCGGGGGCTGACTCAGGGGGCCGGGAACCTGGCGATGCCGGCGACATCGAATGGGGACGAACCGTCATACGAGGATCTCCCATGCCCGCTTCCGTCTCCGCCCTCGCTCCCGAGTCTGCGTCCCGGCCTGCATGCGACGCGACAGCGCAGCTTCGGTGGCGCCGGCCGACGCGGGCCGAGGCCGAGGCGGCGGTGCGAACGCTGATCGGCTGGGCCGGCGACGACCCGCGACGTGAGGGGCTGCGCGACACCCCGGCGCGGGTGGTGCGCGCCTACGAGGAGTGGTTCGCCGGCTATGCGCAGGAACCGCAGGAGCTCCTGGAGCGGACCTTCGGCGAAGTCGCCGGCTACGACGAACTGGTGCTGCTGCGCCATATCCCGGTCGAGTCGGTTTGCGAGCACCACATGGCCGCGATCCGCGGCGTGGCGCATGTGGGCTACCTGCCATCGGAGCGGGTGGTGGGCATCTCCAAGCTGGCGCGGCTGGTCGACGCGTTCGGCCGGCGACTGCAGATCCAGGAGCGGCTGACGGCCGAGATCGCCGGGGCGCTGGAACGGACGCTGAAGCCGCGCGGCGTCGCCGTGGTCATCGAGGCCGTCCACGAATGCATGTCCTCGCGCGGCGTACGCAAGCACGGCGCTTCGCTGATCACGCGCCGCCTCACCGGCGTGTTCGAGGAGCCGGAGCGGAGGCGCGAGGTGCTCGCGGCGCTGGCGGGGTGAACGGGAACCTTGCCCCTGCATCGGCATCCAATCGATGATGCGGGCGAGGTGAAGGCATGGTCGGGCTGAAACGACAGGCGCTGGACGCCCTGGGCGAGGCGGAACTGGTCCGGCTGGCGCAGGCTGGCGACGGCGACGCCTTCCGCGTCATCATGCAGCGCGGCAACCAGCGCCTGTTCCGCGTGGCCCGCGGCGTGGTCCGCGACGACGCCCCGGCGGAGGACGTGCTGCAGGAGGCGTGGGTCCGGGCCTTCGCAGCGATCGGGAGCTTCCGCGCGGAGGCCGGGATCATGACCTGGCTCACCCGCATCGTGCTCAACGAGGCGCGCGGCCGGCTGCGCCGGCGACGTCCGACGGTCGGGCTGGAGGCGGTGGAGGCGGCCCAGGCCGAGGCTGGCCAGGTGATCCGTTTCCCCGGATCGTTCGGAACCGCCTCCCCCGAGGCCGACGCGGCGCGGGCGCAGATGCGGGGGCTGATCGAGCAGGCGGTGGACGAACTGCCCGAGGCGTTCCGCGTGGTCTTCATCCTGCGTGACATCGAGGCGTGCAGCATCGAGGAGACGGCGGCGATGCTCGGCGTCCGACCGGAGACGGTGAAGACCCGGCTGCATCGCGCGCGCCGGCTGCTGCGCGAGGCGCTGGACGCTCAACTGGCCTCGGCCATGGGCGACGCCTTCCCCTTCCTCGGCCCGCGCTGCGAGCGGATCACGGCGGCGGTGCTGGCCCGGCTGGCGGGGGAGGGGCGGATCGCCGCCGGCCCGGCCTAGGCGGGCGGCAGGGGCCGGCAGGTGGGAGCCTCCGCGGTGGGCAGTCCATAGCCGCCGAAGCGCATGTCCTCGGGATCGGCCGGAGCGTAGCCGGGCAGATCGCCGTCGCCGACCTCCTGACGTAGCTTCTCCAGCCGCTGCTTCAGCCGGGCCGCCTCGACGGCGTGTTCGGGACGGCCGGCGAGGTTGGTCTGCTCGTTCGGGTCGGCCTCGAGGTCGTACAGCTCCCACTCGTCGGCCAGTTCCCAGTGGATCAGCTTCCAGCGGCGGTCGCGCACGCCGCGGTGGGGACGGACGCAGTGGGCGGCGGGGAATTCGAAGTACTGGTACAGGAAGTCCTGACGCCAGTCGGCGGGGACCTGGCCGGCGACCACGCCCTTCCAGCTGCGGCCGTGCATGTGGGGGTCGCGGTCGAGGCCGGCGTAGTCGAGGAAGGTCGGGGCTACGTCGACGTTGAGCACCATCTGGTCGCGGTTGACCTGGCCGGGCGCGATCGAGGCGGGGTGGCGGACGAGGAAGGGCACCTTGATCGACTGTTCGTACATCAGCCGCTTGTCGAACATGCCGTGGTCGCCGAGGAACATGCCGTTGTCCGTGGTGTAGACGACGACGGTGTTCTCGCGCAGGCCCTCCGCGTCGAGCAGGTCGAGCATGCGGCCGACGTTCTCGTCGACCCCCAGCAGGACCCGGTAATAGTCCTTGATGAAGTGCTGGTAATTGAGCCGGGCCCGCTCCTCGAGCGGCATGTCGGCGCGGACGCCGCGGTTGCGGTAGTCGGGCATGTCGGCGATCAGCAGGTCGGCGGCGCGGATGGCGCGCGGACGATCGGCGATGTCCTCCATGAAGGTCGGCGGCGGCGGGATGTCGACGTCGGCGAAGGCGTTGCGGAAGCGCTCCGCCGGCTCCCAGCCACGGTGCGGGGCCTTGAACTGGAACAGCAGGGCGAAGGGCTTGTCGGCCGGGCGGTTGCGCACGAACTCGCGGGCCAGCTCGCCGATGACGTCGTCGGTGTGGCCCTGCCCGCGGGTGCGAACGCCGTTCACGTCCATCGGCGGGTCGAAATACTGCCCCTGTCCCGGAAGAACCGCCGAATGGTCATAACCCTGCGGCGGTGTGTTGACGTGCCACTTGCCAACGACGCCGGTGTGGTAGCCGGCCTTGCGCAGCATCAGCGGCCAGGTGGCGTCGTGGTTCAGCAGGGGCTCGTTGTTGAAGTTCGACTCGGCCCCGTTGGTGACCATGCCGTGGGCGTGGGAGTAGAGGCCGGTCAGGTAGGTGGCGCGGCTGGGCAGGCAGAGGGAGTTGGTGACGAAGGCGTTCTCGAAACGCACGCCGCCGGCCCCCAGCCGGTCGAGATTGGGCGTCTGCAGGATCCGGTTGCCGTAGGCGGACATGGCCGACTGGGCGTGGTCGTCGGTCATGATGAAGATGATGTTGGGGCGGTCGCGGCCCGAGGGGCGGCCGGCCGGGGTGGTGGCGCAGCCGGCGGCGGCGAGGGCGGCCATGCCGGTCATGCCTTGCAGCAGGCGGCGGCGGTGGGGCGTGGTCATGAGCGTCTCCTCCCGGCGACCGGCGCCGCTCTCTGCGTCCAGCATGCAGGTCGTGTAACCGCTTACAAGGGCCGTAACGAAATGTTGGCCGCGACCATCTCGCCCTTTCGCCGGGAGCCGCGGCGGGTCTAGAAGCCGGGCCATGAGCACCCGGACAGACACCGCCTCCGACACCTGGACCGTCGCCGGACGGACTTTCTCCAGCCGGCTGATCGTCGGCACCGGCAAGTACGCCGACTATCAGCAGAACGCCGACGCGGCCGAGGCGGCGGGGGCCGAGATCGTCACCGTCGCCCTGCGTCGGGTGAACCTGTCCGATCCGTCGCAGCCGATGCTGGTGGACTATGTGAAGCCGGACCGCTTCACCTTCCTGCCCAACACCGCCGGCTGCTTCACCGGCGAGGATGCGGTGCGCACCCTGCGGCTGGCGCGTGAGGCGGGCGGCTGGTCGCTGGTCAAGCTGGAGGTGCTGTCGGACACGCCGCACCTGTATCCCGACATGGTCGAGACGCTCAGGGCGCTGGACCTGCTGGTCAAGGACGGCTTCGACGTCATGGTCTACTGCACCGACGACGTGGTCATGGCGAAGCGGCTGGAAGAGGCGGGAGCGGCGGCGATCATGCCGGCGGCGGCGCCTATCGGCTCGGGGCTCGGCATCCAGAACCGGGTCAACATCCGGCTGATCGTCGAGCAGGCCGGCGTGCCGGTGCTGGTCGACGCCGGTGTGGGCACGCCGTCGGACGCCACCCTGGCCATGGAGCTGGGCTGCGATGCGGTGCTGATGAACACCGCCATCGCCGGGGCGAAGGACCCGATCCGCATGGCCCGGGCGATGAAGCACGCGGTCATCGCCGGGCGCGAGGGCTACCTCGCCGGGCGGATGCCGAAGCGGATGTACGCCAGCCCGAGCTCGCCGATGGCGGGGCTGATCTAGGACGCCCCGCGCGAAAAAACCGCGAAAAGCGACCTTGTGGAGACATTGTCTCCATCGGCTCCACCGGCGCGGCGGGGAGAACGCCGGCTCCTGGGCCGGAGCGGCGGGAGACTCGGGCTGTCAAAGACCGGCGGGCGGGGGCCCGGGACAATAGAACATGGCGGTGCGTCAGGAGCGGACGCACCGGCCGTACCCGGAGCGCGGCAGGGGCGAGAGTCCCGCTTTCGGGGCGCGATGTCCCGGGAGGGAAGGTCCCGCGAGTCTCGCTTGGATTGTTCTGCTCCCGCC
>JANJTI010000102.1 GCA_024711185.1 Brevundimonas sp.
TGCGCCGGCCGACGCGCAGGGCCCGGTCGAGATCGCGGGTGAAGACGTAGGAGGCGAGGCCGAATTCGCTGTCGTTGGCCTTCTCCAGAACCTCCTCCTCGCTGTCGAAGGCGAATACCGGGATCAGCGGCCCGAAGGTCTCCTCGCGACGGAAAAGCCCGTCGTCGCCGCCCAGCGTGACGGTCGGCTGGAAGAAGCGGCCGCCGAGCGCGTGCGGCTCGCCGCCGGTGAGGACCTCGCCGCCCGAGGCCTTGGTCAGGGCCAGATGGTCCTGGACCTTGCGGACCGCCTTGTCCTCGATCAGCGGGCCGACCTTGACCCCCGGCTCGAAGGCGGCGCCGACCGGGATCCCGGCGACGGCTGCGGCGAGCTTGCGGGCGAAGGTCTCGGCGACCGGCCGCTCGACATAGACCCGGTTGGGGCAGACGCAGGTCTGGCCCGAGTTGCGGAACTTGCCCTTGATGGTCTCGGCCACGGCGAGGTCGAGATCGGCGTCGGCGAAGACGATCAGCGGGGCGGCGCCGCCCAGCTCCATCGACACCCGCTTCAGCGTCGGGGCGCACTGCTCAGCCAGGAGACGGCCCACCGGAGTCGAGCCGGTGAAGCTGAGCTTGCGGATCAGCGGCGAGGCGGTCAGCGCGCCGCCGATGGTCGCGGCGTCGCCGGTGACGACGCTGAGCGCGCCCTTGGGCACGCCGGCGGCGTAGGCCAGTTCGGCCAGGGCGATGGCCGTGAACGGGGTCTGGCTGGCCGGCTTGACCACGGCGGTGCAGCCGGCCGCGAGGGCGGGCCCCAGCTTGCGGGTCAGCATGGCCGCGGGGAAGTTCCACGGGGTGATGAAGGCGCACGGCCCCACCGCCTCGCGGAAGGTCAGGATGAGGTGGCCCAGCGGCGTGTCCTGGGTCTCGCCGATCAGACGCTCCGCCTCACCGGCGAACCATTTGATGAAGCTGTTGGCGTAGGCGACCTCGCCCCTGGCCTCCTCGAACGGCTTGCCGTTCTCCAGGGCCATCAGGGCGCCGAGGCCCTCAGTGTTGTCGTCGATCAGCCGGGCCCACTCCCGCAGGACGCCGGCGCGCTCGTAAGGGTCCGAGCGGGACCAGGCGGGGAAGGCGTCGGCGGCGGCGCGGATCGCCCGCTCCGTCTCTTCGGCGCCGAGATCGGGAACGTGGCCGATCACCTCTCCCGTGGCCGGGTCGTCGACGGCGATGCGGGCTTCCGCGGCGACCGGTTCGCCGGCGATCAGGGCGTGTTCGCGCAAGAGCTTCAGGCCGGCGTCTCGGGCTTGGGTCATGGCTTCATCCGGTTCGGGGAGGAACGGAAACGCTTCAGGTCGCGATCGTGTTCAGGTCGCGGTGGCGGGTTTCCGGCAGCCACAGGAGGCTGACGATCGCCGCCACGGCCGTGAAGAAGACCGAATACCAGAGGCCGAAGTAGATGTTCCCCGACCAGGCCACGAGGGCGAAGCTGGCCGCCGGCAGCAGGCCGCCGACCCAGCCGGTGCCCACATTGTACGGCAGGCTCATCGCCGTGTAGCGCACCCGCGTCGGGAACAGCTCGACGAGAGCCGCCGCCTGCGGCCCGTAGAGGGCGGTGGCGGCGACCATGAAGACCATCAGGATGGCGAAGACCAGCGGCAGGTTCAGCCGCGCCGGGTCGGCCCGCTCGGGGTAGCCGGCGGCCGCGAGCGCGGCCTTGATCCGCCCGTTGACCTCGGCCCGCGCCGCGGCCAGCGCCGCCGGCTCGAGCGTCCTGGCGTCCACCGAGGCGACCTCGGTCGCGCCGATCCGCACCACCGCCACCGAGCCGGCCGGAGCGGCGGCGTTGGCGTAGGAGACGCCGGCGTTGGACAGCGCGCTCTTGGCGAGGTCGCAGCTGCTCGAGAAGGTCGCCTTGCCGATCGGGTCGAACTGCAGGGCGCAGGTCGCGGGGTCGGCGATCACCGTCACCGGCGCCGTCGCCTGCGCCTCGGCCAGGGCCGGGTTGGCGGCGCGGGTCAGGGCGTGGAAGCCGGGGAAGAAGGCGACCAGCGCCAGGATCATGCCGAACAGCATCACCGGCTTGCGGCCGACCCGGTCCGACAACCAGCCGAAGAAGACGTAGAGCCCGGCCGAGGCCACGGTCAGGGCCAGCACCAGCTGGTCGACGGTGTTGGCATCCACCTTCAGCACCCGCTCCATGAAGAAGCGGGTGTAGAAATAGCCGCAGTACCAGACCGCGCCCTGGGCGATCATGATGCCGAACAGGGCCAGCAGCACGAAACGGCCGTTCCGCCACGTCAGGAAGGCCTCGCGGTACGGGGCGCGGTGGTCGGCGTCGGCGGCCTCGGCCTCCATGCGCCGGTAGGCCGGACTCTCGTTCAGCCGCAGCCGGATCCACAGCGAGATGGCCAGCAGCAGGGCGGAGAGCAGGAAGGGGATGCGCCAGCCCCAGGCGTCGAACGCCTCGGCCCCCACCGCCGCGCGGGTGGCGAGGATGACCGTCAGGGCCCCGATCAGCCCGAAGGCGGCGGTGGTCTGGATCCATCCGGTCAGATAGCCGCGCCGCCCGGCCGGCGCGTGCTCGGCCACATAGATGGCCGCGCCCCCGTACTCGCCGCCGAGTGCGAAGCCCTGCAACATGCGCATGATCAGCAGCAGAACGGGCGCCGCGATCCCGATCTGGCCGTAGTCGGGCAGCAGGCCGATGGCGACGGTGGCGAGGCCCATCAGGGTGATGGTCACGAGAAAGGTGGTCTTGCGCCCCGTCCGGTCGCCGAACCAGCCGAACACCAGCGCGCCCAGCGGGCGCACCACGAAGCCGAGACCGAAGGTCAGCAGCGCCATGATGTAGGCGACCGTCTCTCCGGCGTCGGCGAAGAAGTGCCGCGCGATGACCGTGGCCAGCGAGCCGAAGACGAAGAAGTCGTACCATTCGAAGGCGGTGCCCGCCGCCGAGGCCGTCACCACCGTCCGCAGCCCCGGCTCGCGCCCGGCCGCCGTCTCCCCCGTCGCCATCCATCGCCTCCCCGCGTCGATGCGGGCGGGATGCTGGAGGCCGGCGCGGCCGGGCGCCAGAGGGCGGGCGCCGTTCAGACAGGCGAAGGCCCGCCGGCGGGGGGAGACCGGCGGGCCTTCTTCTCAACCGACCGCGTGTCGGGGGGGGACGCGGTCGGGATCCGGATCAGTTCTTGGCGTCTTCCGCGGCGCTGGTGACCGCGTTGCCGGCGGCGGAGGCGTCGCGGCCCACGCCGGAAATGGTGTTGCACGCCGCGGTGGCGAGAGCGGCGGCGGCGGCGACCAGAACGAAGACCTTGCGCATGGGTGAAGCTCCAGAGGGGGCCGGGGAGGGCGTCTGGCGTATCAACGTGACGGCGACGGGCCGGTTCCCAGATCGGCAGGGTCCGCGGGGACGATCGCCTCCGGCGTGGCGAAGGTCATCCGGGCGATGGTCCCGCCGCCGGGGGCGGGCAGCATCTCCACCTCCCCGCGCAACTGCTTGGCGAAGGCCCCCATCAGCGTGCGCCCCACGCCGGCGCGCATGGACGCATCGACGCCCGGGCCGTCGTCCTCGACCTCCAGCACGCTGGTGTCGCCGGTCACCCGGAAGCGGACCTTGAGATCGCCGCCGCGGCCGGCGAAGGCGTGCTTCTGGGCGTTGGTGACCGCCTCCACCAGCCACAGCGCCAGCGGGGCCAGCTTGTCGGGGTCCACCACCAGCGAGTCCGCCTCCACCGAGGAGGTGACCAGATGTCCCCGGCCGCTGTCGTTGGCGATCAGCTGACCGACCAGTTCGGTCAGGAACACCCGCGCGTCCGCGTAGCGCAGGTCGTCGCTCTGGTAGAGGGTGCGGTAGATCAGGGCGAGGGCCGCGATGCGCTGACGGGTGTCGCCCACGGCGGCCCGGGCCGGCGCGTCGGTCAGCGCCCTCTGCTGCATCGACAGCAGCGACGAGATGATCTGCAGGTTGTTCTTCACCCGGTGGTGGATTTCGCGCATCAGCGCGTCCTTCTCCGCCAGCGACGCCAGCAAGGCGGCGTCGCGGGTGGTGATGGTTTCGGCCAGTTCGTCGAGGGTGCGGGCCAGCACCCGGATCTCGGCCGGGGCGTTCACCGCCTGCACGGGCCGAACGGTGAAGCGCCCGCGCGCATAGATGGCCGCGACCCGCTCCAGATAGTCCAGCCAGCGGACGATGATCCGTTCGCTGACCAGCATGACCATGGCGAAGGCGGCCAGCCACGCCCCCAGCGGCAGCAGCAGCAGTCCAACGGGGTTCAGCCTCGCCCAGGAGAGCAGGCCGGGAGACGGCGCCGAGAGCAGGGCGTAGACGTCCCGCCCCGCCAGGGCCGCCCCCGCGAACACCCGATGGCCCTCCGGCGTGTCGGCCTCGAACACCGCCGAACCGCTGTCCCGTGCCCGTTCGACCCAGCCGGCCAGCGACTGGCCGCGGGTCAGGGCGAACGCCTCGCGATCGGTGGCGATCAGCAGCGCGCCGGCCGCGTCGGTGAGCGCCGCCTGGGAGTCTCCGGGCAGGGCAGGGTCCGCCACGTCGGGCTGCAGCGCCGAGAGCGGGATCAGGGCGGCCATGGCGCCATCGAACGCGCCGAGCGGACGCTCGAGGCGCTGCGCCACGATCAGCGCCGGCGGCTCTCCGGGGGCGGCGGCGGCCCGGGCCAGAACGGTGCTCTCGCCTGCGCGGAGGCGCTGGAACCACGGCGCCTCCCGGGCGTCGGCGAGCCAGGCCGGGGGATTCCGGGCCGGCCCCCCGGAGACGCAGACGGTCTCGCCGGTGACGGTCACCCGCGCCAGTCCATCCAGCTCGTCGAGACGTTCGACGAGGTCGGTCAGCCGGGGCTCGCAGAACACCTCGAGAGCGGCGGGCCGCAGGGCCTGAAGCAGCACGCTCGCGCTGTCGAGACGCGCCTTGGCGCGGGCCGCGGTCCGCTCCGCGGCCAGCTGCAGGTCGGTGCGCCGCTCCAGGTCCTGTTCGCGGAACTGCGACTGCGCCTGCACCGCCCCGAGCACGAGGATCGGCAGCAGCGCCCCCGCCATGGCGACGCCGAGCCGGAAGCGAATGCCGTGGATTCCCGGTCGGGCGAGGCCCCGTCCGAGCGCGCGCCCGAGGCGGACCACCGCCTCAGTCCCGTACGCTGCTCAGGCGGTCGGCGTCTGCGAGGATGGAGCGCATGGCGTCCCCGGCGGCGCGTCCGTCGCGGGCGTAGCCGCCCTTCTCGAGCGTCGCCTGCAGGGCCTTGCGCGCGCGGGAGACGCGGCTCTTCACGGTACCCACCGCACACTGGCAGATGTCGGCAGCCTCCTCGTAGGCGAAGCCCCCCGCGCCCACCAGGATCAGGGCCTCGCGCTGCTCCTCAGGCAGGGTGGCCAGCGCCAGACGCAGTTCGTCGAGAGCCACCGGCGATTCCGGGTCGTCGACCGCCACCAGCGTCCGCTCCGCGGCTTCCTGGTCCAGCTGGGACTGACGCCAGGAGCGCCGCTTCTCCGAGTAGAACTGGTTGCGCAGGATCATGAAGGTCCACGCCTTCATGTTGGTGCCCATCTGGTAGCTGGCGCGCGCGTCCCAGGCCTTCATCATGGCATCCTGGGCGAGGTCGTCCGCCGCCGTCGGATCCCCGGTGAGGGTGCGCGCGAACGCCCGCAGGTGCGGAATCAGCGCCACGAGCTCCTTCTTGAAGGCGTCGTCGTCGGCTGATGGCGGCTTGGGCGGCGGGTTGGACGCACCGCTCATGCGCCACCTTCGCCGGTCGAGCGCTTGTCCGCACGCCGGAGTATCTCGAGGAACTCGTCCGGAACGGGCTCGTTCACGACCTCGTCGAACATGTGCCGCAGCTTCACGCCGATGGCCTGCTGGCGAAGGCGCGCCTCCTCCAGGCCGGCGCCCTTGGGCGGCTTGCCCGGGGGGTTGGAATTGTCTGTCATCGAAAAAACGGTCGCCACCCTGACGCTGTTGATTGAGCCGGAAACGCCAGCCTCTCCCTGCGGTTCCGGCCCGCGAGTCAAAATATGCTCAAGCTGGTCGCTCCCCCGGGAACCGTGACCGATTTGATACGTTGACGGGGACTGCT
>JANJTI010000137.1 GCA_024711185.1 Brevundimonas sp.
GACCCGTGATCGGCAACGTCGAGGTGTTGGAGCCGAAAACGGCGCCCCGCGCCAGCTGGGCCTACGCGCGTTTGGTGACGTCGGCCATTATCTAGCCGTTCTAGAAAAACCCCACCATTAACAAGTCCGAGCCCATGATCAGGTCGTAGTCGGTGGTCGCCGTGACCGAGGCCAGAAGGGCGTCGAACTTCTCCTGGGTCAGCTGGCCGCGCGACAGCCGCTTCTTCAGCAGTTCCTCGACGTGGGTCTTGCCCTTGTCGGCGGCTTCCTGGTCGCGGTCGATCAGGATGGTCTCGATGCCGGCCATGGCCTGCACATAGGCGATGCCCGCCCCCATCATGCCGGCGCCCAGCACCGCCACCTTCTTGGCGTCGGACTTGGGCACGCCCGCCGGGCGCACCGCGCCCTTGTCCAGCTCCTGCTTGGACAGGAACAGGCTGCGGATCATGCCCTGGGCCTGGGGCGTCATCAGGGTCTTGATGAAGTAGCGGGTCTCGATGCGCAGGGCGGCGTCCATGGGGACCTGGACGCCCTCGTAGACCGCCTTCATCAGGTTCAGCACGGCCGGGTAGTTGCCGTAGGACTGCTTGCGCAGCATGGCGTTGCCGACGAGGAAGTTCTGGATGCCGGCCGGGTGGTAGGGACCGCCGCCGGGCAGCTTGAAGGACTTCTCGTCCCACGGCTGGACGGCCTTGCCGCCGCCCTTGATCCACGCCTTCGCCGCCTCGACTTCGGTCCCGGCGGGCACGACTTCATGCACGATGCCCGCGCCCTTGGCGTCGTTGGGGCGGAAGGACTTGCCCTCGGTCATCGCCATCATGGCGGCCTGCACGCCGATGAGGCGGGTCAGGCGCTGGGTGCCGCCGCCGCCGGGGAACAGGCCGACCTTGATCTCCGGCAGCCCCAGCTGGATCTTCGGATCGTCGCCGGCGACGCGGTAGTGGCAGGCCAGGGTGAGTTCGAGACCGCCGCCCAGAGCCAGACCGTTGATCGCGGCGGCCACCGGCTTGCCGCAGGTCTCAAGGGCCCGCAGGGCGCCGTTCAGACGCCAGCCGGCGTCGTAGGCCGCCTGCAGGTCGGCCCCGCCCAGCATGCCAGCGGCCATGTCGCCGAGGTCGGCGCCGGCGCAGAAGCCGCTCGTCTTGCCCGAGGTCAGCACCGCGCCCTTGATGGCGTCGTCGGTCTTCACCCGTTCGACCCACTGCGGGATCTCGGCCATGACGCCCGAGGTCAGGGTGTTCATCGACCGTCCGGGGACGTCGAAGACGATCAGGGCGATGCCGTCGGCGTCGACGTCGATCTTGAAGTTTTCCATCGGAATCCTCGGCTCTAGCTGAGGCGGAGCGACATCTCGGACGTCGCCTGCCAGTTCATGGTTTCGTAGATCGGCCGCGCCTGGGCCGTCGGGTGAAGGATCAGGTAGTTCACGCCACGCGCCCGGGCCTCGGCCTCGACGCGGTCCATCAGCCGGGTGGCGTGGCCCTGTCCGCGGTGCTCCGGTTCGACGAACAGGTTGAGCACATAGCCTCGCCGGTCGCAGTCGGGGTGCTCCGGGTGCGGGGGCCAGTCGATGAACATGAGCCCGACGCTGGCGACCGGCCGCCCGTCATCTTCCGCGACCCAGCCGCCGTACTCGCCGCTGCGAAGACGGGACGCCAGCCAGGGTCGGAACGCCTCGGTCATCCGGTCGAGCGTCGCCCCGTCGCGACCGGCCGCCTCGAACATCCGCCGGCGATGATCGCAGACGAGCTCCAGGTCGCCGAAGCTGACGGGACGGAGCGCCATCAGACGCGCTCGATGACCGTTGCGGTTCCCATGCCGCCGCCGATGCACAGGGTGACCAGGGCGGTCTCCTTGTCGGAACGTTCCAACTCGTCCAGCACCACGCCGGTGATCATGGCCCCGGTGGCGCCGAGCGGGTGGCCCATGGCGATGGCGCCGCCGCAGACGTTGATCCTGTCGTGGGGGATGTCGAGCGCCTGCATGTAGCGGAGCACCACGGCGGCGAAGGCCTCGTTCAATTCCCACAGGTCGATGTCGGCGGTCGTCATGCCCAGCTTGCCGAGCAGCTTCTGCGTCACGAACTCGGGGCCGGTGAGCATGATCGAGGGTTCGGAGCCGATCGAGGCGGCGCCGCGGATCTTCGCCCGCGGCTTCAGGCCCAGAGCCTGACCGGCCTCCAGCGATCCGATCAGAACGCCGGCGGAGCCGTCGACGATGCCCGAGGAGTTGCCCGGGGTGTGGACGTGGTTGACCCGCTCGACCTCGGGGTAGCGCTGGTTGATCACGCTGTCGAAGGCCATCTCGCCCATCATGGCGAAGGAGGGGTTCAGGGCGCCGAGGGTCTGCATATCGGTGGCGGGGCGGATCGTCTCGTCGCGGTCCAGCTGGACGAGGCCGAGCTGGTTCTTGACCGGCACGACCGACTTCGCGAAGCGGCCCTCTTCCCAGCTGCGCGCGGCACGCTTGTGGCTCTCCACGGAATAGGCGTCGACGTCGTCGCGGCTGAAGCCCCACTTCGAGGCGATCATGTCGGCCGAGACGCCCTGCGGCACGAAGTAGGTGGAGAAGGCGGAGGACGGATCGACCGGCCAGGCCCCGCCGTCCGAGCCCATCGGCACCCGGCTCATGGCCTCGACCCCGCCGCCGACGGCGAAGTCGGCCTCGCCGGCCTTCACCTTGGCCGCGGCCATGTTCACCGCCTCGAGGCCGGAGGCGCAGAAGCGGTTGATCTGCACGCCTGCGGTGGTCTGGGCCCAGCCGGCATTGAGCACCGCGGTCCGGGCGATGTCGGCGCCCTGCTCGCCCACGGGCGAGACGCAGCCGAGGATGACGTCGTCGACCTTCGAGGTGTCGAGGCCGTTGCGGTCACGCAGGGCCTCCAGTACCTGGGTGGCGAGACTCAGCGCGGTGATCTCGTGCAGCGAGCCGTCCTTCTTGCCCTTGCCGCGCGGGGTGCGGACCGCATCGTAGATGTAGGCGTCGGCCATGGAGAGCTCCTTGGGCATCGAAGGGAGGGTGCGGTTTCGAAACGCGCTCGCCAGAAACCCTACGTTTACGTCAACGTCAAGTAACAAGGATGCGGCCTCCGCCGGCAGGAGCGAAACGGCATGCCGCTCACCCCGGGGGGAAGTATGCGCGAACGACTCTCAGCTTGGCGGACCGGGGAACGGCCTCGCGGCTCGCGGCTTCTGTCGCGGAATGAACATGGAGGAGCCGAGATGGCCCAGAGCTACGAAGAGATGGACGCCATCGCCATGCTGAAGGCGGACCACCGCAAGGTGGAGGAGCTGTTCGAGAAGTTCGAGAACACCAACGGCAAGGCCACCAAGCAGAAGCTGGCCGAGGAGATCTGCCTCGAGCTGAAGGTGCATACGGCGATCGAGGAGGAGATCTTCTATCCGGCGTGCCGCGGCAAGATCGAGGAAGACCTGGTCGACGAGGCCTACGTCGAGCACGACGCCGCCAAGGTGCTGATCGCGGTGATCGAGGCGGGAGGCCCCGACGAGGCGTTCTACGACGCCCAGGTCAAGGTGCTGTCGGAGATGATCGAGCACCATGTCGAGGAGGAGGAGAAGCGCGTCGAGGGCATGTTCAGCCAGGCCCGCGCCGCCGGTCTCGACATGGACCAGCTGGCCGATCAGATGCGGGCGCGGAAGCGCACGGCCATGGAGGAATACCAGGCGGGCAAGGGGTCGATGCCGCGCACCTTCCCGGGCGGCGATGTCGAGAGCGCCAGGGCCGAAGAGCCGTTCGGGGACGGAGCGGCGGCCCGCTGAGGTCCGGGATGCCCGTGGCACGCCTCGCCGCCGTCCTCATCCTTCTGGCCGGAACCGGCGCCTGCGCGGACCCGGGGTTGCTCGTGGTGCCGCCGCCGCAGCAGCCGCGGACGGTGCAGCCGATCGCGCCCCCGCGTACGACCGCGCCGTCCAGCGAGGTCGAGCGCCGGCTTCTCGACGCGCACAACGCGGAGCGCGCCCGGGTCGGCGTGCCGCCGCTGCGCTGGGCCGACTCCCTCGAGGCGGAGGCGCGGACCTGGGCGCGCGAGCTCATCGGCAGCAGCACCTTCGCCCACGATCCGACGCCGCACGGCCATGGCGAGAACCTCTGGACCGGGTGGGGCGGGCGCGTATGGACGCCCGAAGAGATGGTCGGCGAATGGGCCGCCGAGCGGGCGCAATATCGTCACGGGCCCTTCCCGAACGTCAGCGCCACCGGCCGGTGGGCCGACGTCGCCCACTACACGCAGCTGGTGTGGCGCGACACGACGCATGTCGGCTGCGCCGTCGAAAGCCGCGGCGATCGCTCTGTGCTGGCCTGCCGCTATGCACCGCCGGGGAATATCGACGGGCGGGCGGCGTACTGAGAGACGAGCGTGGGGTGTGGGGTGTGGGGTGTAGGGCGTGGGGTCCACGCGGCACGCGGCCGACACCCCCT
>JANJTI010000145.1 GCA_024711185.1 Brevundimonas sp.
CACGGTCGGCGATGATTGGTCCGATCCGGACCCGCTGGTGCTGCCGTTCGACGTCGGGCCCAAGGCCGCGCCGTCGGTCCCGGTCGTCTGCGACACCGGAGCCGGCCCCGACGACCCGGGCCACCCCATCGCCTTCGTCACCGACACCGAGGCCCTGCTCTCCGAGCGCGGTCCCAACCGCCTCATGAGCCAGCCGACCTGGATCGACTGGGTGATTTAGGCGGAGCCGTTGCTGGTCTATAGGACGGCCATGTCCAAGCCCGCCGTGCTGATCATGCAGCGGCATCTTGCGCCGCTGACTGCGTTCCTGGAGGGGACGTACGACGTCTATCGGTTCTGGGAGGGGCCGCCGGCGGAGGCCGCGCAGGCCATCGGGGCGCTGGTGGTGGCGGGTGAGTTTCCGCTCGACAAGGCGCTGATCGAGGGGCTTCCGAACCTGGGGCTGATCGCCTGTTTCACCTCGGGGTACGACGGGATCGACGTGGCCTGGTGCCGGGCGCGGGGCCTGCCGGTGACGCATGCGCCGGCGGTGAACCACGAGGACGTGGCCGACCACGCGCTGGGGCTTATCCTGGCGGCGCGGCGGGCGATCGCCTCGGGCGACCGGGATCTGAGGGCCGGCGGGTGGACCCCGGAGTCCAAGACCATCACGCCCTCGCTGAAGGGCCAGCGGGTCGGGATCGTCGGCATGGGACTGATCGGCCAGGCGGTGGCCGAGCGCTGCGAAGCGCTGCGGATGCAGGTCGCCTGGTGGGGGCCGCGCGAAAAGCCGGAGCTGGCCTGGCCGAGGGCGGAGAGCCTGGTCGAACTGGCGCGGGGGTCGGACATCCTGGTGGTGGCCTGCAAGGCGGATGAGACCAATCGCGGTCTGATCTCGGCGGAGGTGATCGAAGCCCTGGGGCCGACCGGCCTGCTGGTCAATGTGGCGCGCGGCCAGCTGGTCGACGAGGAGGCGCTGATCGCCGCCCTCAGGGACGGTCGGCTGGGCCAGGCAGCGCTGGATGTCTTCGCCGAGGAGCCGACCTCGGCGGCGCGCTGGGCGGACGTGCCCAACACGGTGCTGACGCCGCATACGGCCGGAGCGACCAGCGAGGCGGTGCAGGGGATGCTGATGCTCCTGATGGGGAACCTGGCGGCCCATTTCGCGGGCGAGCCGCTGAGCACGCCTGTCCCGGACTAGCCTGTCGCGCAACGACATAGCGACACAGCGACAGAGCGACACCCGCTTGTCGCAAATTCAATGACTTGGCCGAGAACCTCCCCACGAGCGCGACAGTTGGCCGAGGACCTCGGCCGAGCGCAGGTCGAGATCGAAGCGCGCACGACGATGTCAAAGACCACGCGAAAGCATACAGCCTGGCGGGAGGACGGGGGCTAACGCCGCTGCCGGACACCTGGAGGCCAAGGCTTTCAGAGACTTGCCGAGCCGCGATAGGGGCGTTCGCGGCCTCTTGGTGCGGCGGGGCGGCTGCCGGAAGATCGCGGTAGAGAGCAACCAGGGGCTTGCCATAATCATATAAACATATCTTTATATGCCGCATGAGTCTGAACGCTGACGCCGCTGTCGAAGCCCTGCGCGCCGCGGGAGAACCCACCCGGCTGCGCATCCTCGCCCTGCTGGCCGCCGAGGAGCTGTCGGTGATGGAGCTGGCGCGGATCCTCGACCAGAGCCAGCCGCGCGTGTCGCGCCATTTGAAGTTGATGAGCGAGGCGGGGCTGATCGAGCGCTTCCCTGACGGGGCGTGGGTCTTCTATCGCCTGCCTGCGGATGGGGCGGTGCGGCGCCTAGCCGACGCCGTGCTCGACCTGCTGGACGCCTCGGCCGCCGACCGCGATGCGGCGCGGCTGGAGGAGGTGAGGGCGGAACGCGACGCCTCGGCCAAGGAGTATTTCGAACAGGTCGCGCCGCAGTGGGACCGCATCAGGTCGCTCTATGTGTCCGAGACCGCCGTGGAGGCCGCGATCGAGCGCGCGGCCGGGCCGGGACCGTTCGAGCGCGTGGTGGACCTGGGCACCGGCTCGGGCCGGATGCTGACCCTGCTGGGCAAGCGGGCCAAGATGTCGGTGGGGCTGGATCTCAGCCAGCAGATGCTGAACATCGCACGGCGCAACGTCGCCCAGGCCGGGCTGGAGAAGGTCGAGCTACGCCACGGCGACATCTTCGCGACGCGGTTGCCGGCGCATAGCGCGGACCTCGTGATCGTCCACCAGGTGCTGCACTACCTGACCGACCCGGCCTCGGCCGTGGCGGAGGCGGCGCGGCTGGTCGCGCCGGGGGGGCGGCTGCTCATCGTCGACTTCGCGCCGCACGACCTGGAGCGGCTGCGCGCCGAGCACCAGCACCGGCGGCTGGGTTTCTCCGACGAGGAGATCGGCCGCTGGCTGGAGGAGGCGGGCCTGGGCCGTTCGGCTCCCATCGCCCTGCCGCCGGACACCGAGGGCCTGACCGTGACCATCTGGATCGGCGACCGGCCGGCGGCCGCGGCGCGCAGGAGCGCCTGACATGGCCACCCTCGCCGAAGCCCGCGCGCTGCTGCTCTCGCCCCTCGGTCCGGTCGCCCGGGCCGGGGCGGTCCGCAATCCGGTCAGCGTCTCCTTCGAGTTCTTCCCGCCCAAGACGGACCAGGCCGAGGAGAACCTGTGGCAGGCGATCCGCCGGCTGGAGCCGCTGAACCCGTCCTTCGTGTCGGTGACCTATGGCGCGGGCGGCTCGACGCGCGAGCGGACGCACCGGACGGTGCAGCGAATCCTGGAGGAGACGACGCTGCGGCCTGCCGCCCACCTGACCTGCGTGGAAGCCAGCCGGGACGAGGTCGACCAGGTCATCCGTGACTATAAGGACGCGGGCGTGCGCCACATCGTGGCCCTGCGCGGCGATCCGCCCGGCGGCGCCGGGATCGGCGGGGTCTATACGCCGCGCGCGGACGGCTATGCGAACGCGACCGAGCTGGCCCAGGCCATCAGCCGCATCGGCGGTTTCGACATCACCGTCGGCGTCTATCCGGAGAAGCATCCGGAGAGCCCGTCGCTCGACCACGACATCGACGTGCTGAAGGCCAAGGTCGACGCCGGCGCGACGCGCGCGGTCAGCCAGTTCTTCTTCGACATGGACGCATTCCTGCGCTTCCGCGACCGGGTGCGGGCCGCGGGCGTGACCATCCCGCTGGTGCCGGGCGTCATGCCGGTGTCGAACTTCGCGGGGCTGAAGCGGATGTGCGGCTCCTGCGGGGCGAGCATCCCGGCCTGGCTGGAAGCCCACTTCGAGGGCCTGGACGACGATCCCGACACCCGCCGGCTGCTCGCGGCCTCGGTCGCGGCCGAAACCTGCGCGCGTCTGCAGGAGGAGGGGTTCGAGGACTTCCACTTCTACACCCTGAACCGGGCGGACCTGGTCTACGCCATCTGCCGGGTGCTGGGCGTGCGGGAGACGGCGCAATGAGCCGGGCCGAGCGCATCCAGCAGCTGCACGCCGCCGCGCGCGAGCGCATCCTGGTGCTGGACGGCGCCTGGGGGGTGATGATCCAGGGACGGGGCCTGACCGAGGCCGACTACCGGGGCGAGCGCTTCGCCGCGCATCCGGTCCAGCTGAAGGGCGACAACGACATCCTGTGCCTGACCCGGCCGGACATCGTGGCCGAACTCCACGACGCCTATTTCGCGGCGGGAGCCGACATCTCCGAGACCAACACCTTCTCGGCCACCACCATCGCCCAGGACGACTACCGGCTCGACGAGCAGGCCGTGTGGGACATCAATCTGGAAGGCGCCAGGCTTGCCCGCGCCGCGGCCGACCGCTGGACGGAGATGGAGCCGCACAAGCCCCGCTTCGCGGCCGGCGCGATCGGGCCGTTGAACAAGATGCTGTCCATGTCCTCGGACGTGAACGATTCGGGCGCGCGGCTGGTCACCTTCGACCAGGTCTATGAGGCCTACCGCCAGCAGGTGAGGGCGCTCCACGAGGGCGGGGTGCACCTGTTCCTCATCGAGACCATCACCGACACCCTGAACTGCAAGGCCGCGATCAAGGCGATCAAGGACCTCGAGGATGAGGGCTACGAGCCCCTGCCGATCTGGATCTCGGGGACCATCACCGACCGCTCCGGCCGGACCTTGTCGGGACAGACGGCCGAGGCCTTCTGGAACAGCGTGCGCCACGCCCGGCCGTTCGCCGTGGGCTTCAACTGCGCGCTTGGGGCCGACCTGATGCGGCCCTTCATCGCCGAACTGAGCCGCGTGGCCGACACCCTGGTCGCGGCCTATCCCAACGCCGGCCTGCCCAACGCCATGGGCCAGTACGACGAGCAGCCGCACGAGACGGCGCATTTCCTGGAGGAGTGGGCCAAGTCGGGCCTCGTCAACATCGTCGGCGGCTGCTGCGGCACGACGCCGGATCACATCCGGCACGTTGCCGAGGAGGTCGCGGGGGTTGCGCCGCGGCAGATCCCGGAGCGGCCAGTGGCCATGCGCCTGAGCGGCCTCGAGCCGTTTGAATTGGTAGCGTAGTGCGTCCCACCTTCATCAACGTCGGCGAGCGGACGAACGTCACCGGCTCGGCCAGATTCCGCAAGCTGATCGTCGAGGGCGATTACGCCGCCGCCCTGTCGGTGGCGCGCCAGCAGGTCGAGGCGGGCGCGGCCATCATCGACGTCAACATGGACGAGGGCCTGCTGGACGGCCCCGCGGCCATGACCACCTTCCTCAACCTCATGGCGGCCGAGCCCGACATCGCCCGCGTCCCGGTGATGATCGACTCCTCCAAGTGGGAGGTCATCGAGGCGGGCCTGAAGTGCGTCCAGGGCAAGCCGATCGTCAATTCGATCAGCCTCAAGGCCGGCGAGGCCGAGTTCCGCGAGCAGGCGGTCAAATGCCTGCGCTACGGCGCCGCCGTGGTGGTCATGGCCTTCGACGAGCAGGGGCAGGCCGACACCGCCGCCCGCAAGATCGAGATCTGCACCCGCGCCTACCGCCTGCTGGTCGACGAGATCGGCTTCCCGCCCGAGGACATCATCTTCGACCCCAACATCTTCGCGGTCGCGACGGGGATCGAGGAGCACGACAACTACGCCGTCGACTTCATCGAGGCGACGCAGGCGATCAAGACGACCCTGCCCTACGCCCGTGTGTCCGGCGGGGTGTCGAACGTCTCGTTCAGCTTCCGCGGCAACGAGCCGGTGCGGCGGGCCATCCACTCGGTGTTCCTGTACCACGCCATCCAGGCCGGCATGGACATGGGCATCGTCAACGCCGGCGACCTGCCGGTCTACGACGACATCGACCCCGAGTTGCGCGAGGCGGTCGAGGACGTGATCCTGAACCGGCCGCCGCGGAGCAACGTCTCCAACACCGAGCGGCTGGTGGAGATGGCCCCGCGATACAAGGGCGAGAAGGGCAAGGCGCAGGTCGCCGACCTGGCGTGGCGGTCCCTGCCGGTGGCGAAGCGGATCGAGCATGCCCTGGTGCACGGCATCACCGACTGGATCGAGCAGGACACCGAGGAGGCCCGCCTGGCCGCCGAACGACCGCTGCACGTCATCGAAGGCCCGCTGATGGACGGGATGAACGTGGTCGGCGACCTGTTCGGGGCGGGGAAGATGTTCCTGCCGCAGGTGGTCAAGTCGGCCCGGGTGATGAAGCAGGCCGTGGCCTGGCTCGAGCCCTTCATGGAGGCCGAGAAGGCCGGTCAGCCGCGCCAGCAGGCGGGCCGGATCCTCATGGCCACGGTCAAGGGCGACGTCCACGATATCGGCAAGAACATCGTCGGCGTCGTCCTGCAGTGCAACAATTACGAGGTCATCGACCTCGGCGTCATGGTCCCCGCCGACCGGATCCTCGACGAGGCGGCGAACCGCAAGGTCGACATGGTCGGCCTGTCCGGCCTGATCACCCCGTCGCTGGACGAGATGGTCTTCGTCGCCTCGGAGATGGAGCGGCGCGGCTTCGACATCCCGCTGCTGATCGGCGGCGCAACGACCAGCCGGACGCACACGGCGGTGAAGATCGAGCCGGCTTACCGCCGCGGCTCGACCACCTATGTCATCGACGCCAGCCGCGCCGTCGGCGTGGTCTCGGGCCTGCTGTCGCCCACCGAGAAGGCCAGGAACGAGCAGGCGACCCGCGAGGAGTACGTCCGCATCCGCGACCAGTTCGCGCGCGGGCGCGAGGCGAAGGCGCGGGCGACGATCGCCCGGGCGCGGGAGAACCGCTTCCGGCCGCGGGACGCGGCGCCCCCTTCCCGCCCCTCCTTCCTCGGCGTCCGGGCCTTCGGGGAATGGGACCTGCGGGACCTGGCAGACCACATCGACTGGACGCCCTTCTTCGCCAGCTGGGAGCTGATCGGCCGCTTCCCGCTGATCCTCGAGGACGAGATCGTCGGCGAGGCGGCGCGCGACCTGTACCGCGACGCCCGCGCCCTGCTGGACCGCATCGTCGAGGAGAAGTGGTTCACGGCCAAGGGCGTGGTCGGCTTCTGGCCCGCCAATGCGCGCGGCGACGACATCGTGGTCTGGGCCGACGAGGCGCGAACCACGGAGCTGGCGCGCCTGCACGGCCTGCGCCAGCAGATGGACAAGGCCAACGGCAAGCCGAACCTGTGCCTGTCGGACTTCGTGGCGGAAGATGGCGAGGACTGGATCGGCGGCTTCGCCGTCACCGCGGGCCATGGCGAGCGCGAACGGGCCGATGCCTTCAAGGCCGCCGGCGACGACTACTCCGCCATCCTGACCACGGCCCTCGCGGACCGTCTGGCCGAGGCCTTCGCCGAGCGACTGCACAAGCAGGTGCGGACCGAGCTGTGGGGCTATGCGCCGGACGAGACGACCACGGTCGAGGACCTGATCGCCGAATCCTACCGTGGCATCCGCCCGGCGCCCGGCTATCCGGCGCAGCCGGATCACACGGAAAAGACCACCCTGTTCCGCCTTTTGAAGGCGGAAGCGAATGCGGGAATCCAGCTGACCGAGGGCTTCGCCATGACCCCGACCGCGGCGGTCTCGGGCCTCTATTTCGGCCATCCGGAGAGCCACTACTTCGGCGTCGGCAAGGTCGATCGGGACCAGGTCGAGGACTACGCCCGCCGCAAGGGCTGGGACGTGGCGACCGCCGAGCGCTGGCTGTCGCCCATCCTCAACTACGAGCCGGGCGCGCGGGCGGCCGCCTGAGGGCCGGGGCGCGCCCTACTCCAGCCCGACCTCCTGCGGCGTCGCCGGCGGGGTGGTGATGTTCTCGCGCAGGCGCCGGGCGGCGTGCTCGCAGCGCCCCGGCAGACCGAAGAACAGGCCGAAGGCCTGGCTGCGCACCGTCTCGTCCTGCCCCTGCAGCGGCGTCCACTTGCCCGCCGCCTCGGCGGCCGCGGCGCGCGCGGCGTCCAGCGAGGCCGCGCTCTGTCGCGACCGGGCGACCTCCAGCGCGCCGCGGAAGTCGGCCGCTTCCAGCCGGCCGAGGCGAATGATCTCCCGGTCCAGCGGATCGGCGGCGGCGAGGGTCTCGCCCAGGGCGACATGGCCGTTCACCAGCGCCTCGCACCAGGCCACCAGCGGGTAGTCGGCCTCGGGCGCGCCGCGCGGCAACGGGTTGGCGTAGGCCACCGCCTCGCGCAGCCGAAGGGCTTCGGCGCCCTCGCCGCCGGCGGCGGTGGCGATCGGGCCGTCCTGGGCGGCGGCGGGCGCGGGCGTCTGGGCGAGCAGGAGGGCGGCGGCGAGGCTGGCGAACATGGGAACTCCGGTACGGCGGACGCGGCGGCGCCCGGCAGGACGCAGCAACGCTTGAATCGGCAGATGGTTTTTATGCGGCGCGAACAAAGCGCCGGACAGCAAAAAGGGCGGCGGATCCGAAGATCCGCCGCCCCGCTTGCCTCAGGCTTCGCGGCCTAGAAGTTCGCCGTGACGCCGAAGAAGAAGTAACGGCCCAGCGCGTCGTACAGCTGCGGGTAGGTGTTGCCGTTGCCGGTCGTACCCACGCTGTAGGACAGCGGCGGATCGCTATCCAGGACGTTGTTCACGCCGGCGCGGAGCGTGACGGTGTCACGCACCTGCCAGGTCGCGGCCAGGTCCAGGTAGTTCTTCGCATCGAAGTAGCGGTCGATCCGCGGCGCGCTGTTGTTCAGCGAGCCGTCGGCGCCGAGCACGGCGATCTCGACTTCGCCGAAGTGACGCCAGGTCGCGGACAGATCCACATCCCACGGCGACATCCAGGTCATGCGGGCGCGGTGACGCCACTCGGGGTTCGGCACGCCGCACTGGTTGGCGTAGAAGCCCGTGCAGTCGTAGACCGAGTTCGACTGGCCGGCGCCGGTGTCGGTGACCAGCTCGTTGAGCCAGGTGCCGACGAACGAGAAGGCCAGCGAGCCGTACGACGGCGCGCCCCAGTCTTCGAGATCGACGCCGTAGTTGGCGTTGATGTCGACGCCCGAGGTCTGGAAGCCGCCGATGTTGATGTTCAGGTCCTCGACGTTGCCGTCGCCGACCCACAGCTGACCGCCCGCGTTGCGGTTGATGCGGTTACAGGCGTCCGCATCGCCCTGGTCGTAGCAGAGGCTCAGGGTGTTGAGGGCGCCCAGCGTCTGGATCGCGCCGTCGACCTGGATGTCGAACCAGTCGACCGACAGGTTGAAGCGCGGCAGGAACGAGGGCGTCCAGACGGCGCCGATGGTGAAGGTGTCGGCCTCTTCCGGACGCAGGTCGGGGTTGCCGCCCTGCAGGAAGTTGTACTGGCCGGCGGGGCTGTTCAGGGCGCCGCTGTCCGACTGGGCGTTGGTCACCTGCCACGGGTTGGAGCCGATGCACGAAGCCGGGACGCTGTTGTTCAGCGCGCCGTCGTCGTTCAGGTCGTCGCAGGGATCGAAGTCCATGTCGAACAGGTTGAAGCCCTGGGCGGTGAACAGCTCGATCACGTTCGGAGCCCGGACCGCGCGCGAGTAGGAGGCGCGGAAGCGGATGTCCTCGACCGGGGCGTAGTCGGCGCCGATCTTGTACGTGTCGGTGCCGAAGTTCTCGTACTCGGACCGGCGGTAGGCGCCGTCGATCGAGGCCGAGTAGGCCCACGGCTGGTCGTCGGCCAGCGGCAGCTGGAACTCGCCGAAGACTTCCGCGACGTCGGTGTCGCCGGTGAAGCCGATGGTCGGGCCGCCCTGACCGGCGCCGTCGCCGGTGGCGAAGGCGTTGTCGGTGACCGAACCCAGGGCGTCGCGGCGATATTCGGCGCCGAAGGCGACCTGCAGGGTGCGCGAGGCGGTCGGCATCGACCAGCCCGTGTCGCCGGTGATGGCGCCGGTGATGACCTGCTGGGTCGTCTCACCGGTCTGGATCAGCGGGATCTGCAGGTAGTCGAGCGCTTCCTGGGTCACGCCGCCCGGCGTGAACACGTTGTACGGCACACAGGTCGCGTCCGTGCCGTCGACGACCGAGCGACAGGTCGGCGTGCCGCCGACGTTGATGACGTCGAGGGCGCGGGTCAGGCGGGTGACCGAGAAGTCGTTGAGATAGGTCCGGGCCAGACGGACGCGCGAGAACTGCGCGGCCACGTCATAGTTCCAGCCGGGCATGAACTCGCCACGGACGCCGACCACGCCCCGGTAGGAGGTGTAGTTGATCGAGTCCTGGCGGCCGCCGCCCTCGACGTTGCGGCGGGCGATGTACAGGGT
>JANJTI010000203.1 GCA_024711185.1 Brevundimonas sp.
CACCCGGGGCGACTCCACCGAGCCGGAGCTGGCGGGCGTGCTGGGCGCGGTGATCGGCTCGGCCCTGATGCTGCTGGTGACGGCGCTGATCGCCATCCCGCTGGGCGTCGGGGCGGCCGTCTATCTGGAGGAGTTCGCGCCCCGCAACCGGCTGACCGACCTGATCGAGGTCAACATCAACAACCTCGCCGCCGTGCCGTCGATCATCTATGGCCTGCTCGGCCTCGCCCTGTTCATCAACTGGATGCACCTGCCGCGGGCCAGCCCGCTGGACGGGGGCCTGGTGTTGGCCCTGATGGCGCTGCCGACCATCATCATCGCCACGCGCTCGTCGCTGACGGCGGTGCCGCCGTCGATCCGCGAGGCGGCCCTGGCCATGGGCGCCTCGAAGACCCAGACGGTGTTCCAGCACACCCTGCCGCTGGCCATGCCGGGGGTGATGACCGGGGCGATCATCTCCATGGCCCATGCGCTGGGCGAGACCGCGCCGCTGCTGCTGATCGGCATGGTCAGCTTCGTGCCCGGCCTGCCGCACAGCCTGGTCGAGCCGACCGGCGCCCTGCCCTCGCTCGTCTACATCTGGGAGAACGCCTCGGAGCGCGCCTTCCACGAGCGGACCGCGGCCGCCATCATGGTCCTGCTCGCCTTCATGATCGTCATGAACGCCGCCGCCATCGTGCTGCGCCGGCGCTTCGAACGCCGGTGGTAAGACAATGAAGTTCAAGCTTTTCCGCGCCCCGGAAGACCGCAACGGCGGGCCCGCCGACCCGACGCAGGTTCCGCGCATGGGCGGACAGGTCCTGCCGGCCGCCGACGCCGCCCCTCCGCGCGAGCGCGATGCGGCCGACACGCCGCTGGCCCCCGCTCCGAGACCGGTCGCCGGTTCCGGCGGGCCGGTCGGCGCGACCAAGATCTGCGCCCGCGACGTCTCGGTCTTCTACGGCGACAAGCAGGCCCTGTACGACGTCTCGCTGGACATCCCCGACAAGACCGTCACCGCCCTGATCGGCCCCTCCGGCTGCGGCAAGTCGACCTTCCTGCGGACCATGAACCGCATGAACGACACCATCCCGCACGCCCGGGTGACCGGCCGCATCGAGATGGACGGCGAGGACATCAACGCCCGGTCCGTCGACCCGGTGCTGCTGCGCGCCCGCGTCGGCATGGTGTTCCAGAAGCCGAACCCCTTCCCCAAGTCGATCTTCGAGAACGTCGCCTACGGTCCGCGCATTCACGGCCTGGCCACCTCGAAGGGCGAACTGGACGACATCGTCCAGGCCTCGCTGAAGCGGGCCGGCCTGTGGGAGGAGGTCGCCGACCGCCTGCACTCGCCGGGCACCGGCCTGTCCGGCGGCCAGCAGCAGCGTCTGGTCATCGCCCGCGCCATCGCGGTCGAGCCCGAGGTGATCCTGATGGACGAGCCCTGCTCTGCGCTGGACCCGATCGCGACCGCCAAGATCGAGGAGCTGATCGACGAACTGCGCGAGCGCTACTGCATCGTCATCGTCACCCACTCCATGGCCCAGGCCGCCCGGGTCAGCCAGCGCACCGCCTTCTTCCACCTCGGTCGTCTGGTCGAGACCGGCGACACTGAAGAGATCTTCACCAACCCGCGCGAGCGCCGCACGCTCGACTACATCACCGGCCGCTTCGGCTAGGACCGCCGCCATGACCCAGCACACCGTCAAGGCCTACGGGGACGAGCTGAACCAGCTCACCGCCGAAGTGGCGCGCATGGGCGGCCTGGCCGAGGCCCAGGTCGCCGACGCGGTGGAGTCGGTGGCGCGGCGCGACGTCGCCCTGGCCCGCGCCGTGGTCGAGCGCGACGCGCGGCTGGACGGTCTTCACCGCGAGATCGAGAAGAAGGCCATCCGCCTGATCGCCCTGCGCCAGCCGGTCGCCTCGGACCTGCGCAAGACGCTGGCCTCCATGAAGCTGGCCACCGACCTGGAGCGCACCGGCGACCTGGCCAAGAACATCGCCAAACGCGCGCTGATCCTCGCCGAGAGCGAGCCGATGCAGCCGCTGACCCGCTCGATCGAGCGCATGGGCAAGCTGGTCTCGACCCGGCTGCGCGACGTGCTCGACGCCTACGCGACCGCCGAGGTCGAGCGCGCCATCTCGGTGTGGAACACCGACGACGAGGTCGACGAGCACTACAACGCCCTGTTCCGCGAGCTGCTGACCTACATGATGGGCGACCCCCGCACGATCGGGGCCTGCACCCACCTGCTGTTCATGGCCAAGAACCTCGAGCGGATCGGCGACCACGCCACCAACATCGCCGAGACCATCCACTACGAGATCACCGGACTGGAGTTCACCGGCGAACGGCCGCGCTGGACCCCGGATCCGGCCGAGCCCGCCTCGCCCGAGACGACGTCCGCCTGAAGCCCGGAGAGTTCGACGTGCAGCCCTATGTTCTGGTGATGGAAGACGAGGACGCGCTGGCGACGCTGCTGTCCTACAATCTGGAGAAGGAGGGCTATCACGTGGTGGTCGCCTCCGACGGCGAGGAGGGCATGCTGCAGATCGACGAGCGGCTGCCCGACCTGGTGCTGCTGGACTGGATGCTGCCGAAGCTGTCCGGCATCGAGGTCTGCCGCCGCATCCGGGGCCGGGCCGAGACGCGCAACCTGCCGATCATCATGCTGACCGCCCGAGGCGAGGAGAGCGACCGGGTCCGCGGCCTCGACACCGGGGCCGACGACTATCTGACCAAGCCCTTCTCGATGACCGAGCTGACCGCGCGCATCCGCGCCGTGCTGCGCCGCATCCGCCCCGGCCTGGCCGACGACCGGATCAGCCACGGCGACATCGTCATCGACCGCGTCGCCCACCGGGTCCGTCGCGCCAACCAGGAGATCCACCTGGGGCCGACCGAGTTCCGCCTGCTGGATCACTTCATGCAGCACCCCGGCCGCGTGTTCAGCCGCGAACAGCTGCTCGACGCGGTCTGGGGCTCGGACGTCTATGTCGAGGCCCGCACCGTCGACGTCCACGTGGGCCGCCTGAGGAAGGCGCTGAACGTCGAGGGCACCGTCAATCCGATCCGCACCGTGCGGTCGGCGGGATATTCGCTCGACCTCGGGGGCTGAGGCCGGCGGGAGCGGCCGACGACCGCCCGGTTTCCGCCCAGATGTCAGCGTCGGCCCGGCTCGGCGGGCCGCAGAACACAGCTCCGGTCCGGGCGCAGCGGACGCGGTCCGGCTTAACCACAGCTGTTCGTAGCCGCTTTACCCGGGGCGCGCATGACACCTGGCCAAGGCGCGTGCTGTGGAGGCGACATGAATCATGGGCGCGGAAAATCCCCCCTACCGGAAGCCGCAGCGCGGGCCACGCAGGGGATGCTCGGCTGCGCACGGGGTAATGTGACGCTGATCGCCGCCGTCGGCCTGCTCGCCGTGTCGTCCCTCACCGGAGCCGCTGTAACCGTGGCGCGCATGAACTCCGTCGCCCTTGAGCTCCGAGATCGGGTCGATGGCCTCGCCCTGAGCGCAGCGATGGCGGTTCGGGACGGCGAGGGAGCAGACGCCGTCGGCGTTCGCGCCGACCAGGCGTTCAGCGAATTGAAGGGCGGGCTGGCTGGATCGGGCGGCGCCGAGGTCGAGATCGTTTCGACGGCGGGGGCCGAGGTGGTCGCGACCATGTCGCGCGAGGTGCCGGTCCTGCTGGGCGAGTTGCTCGGCCGGGGAACCCTGCGGGTCAGCCGGTCGGCGCGCGCCGTGGCCAGCGCAGGCGAGCCGGTGTGCCTCCACATTCTCTCGCGGGACGAGCCCGATGCCCTCTCCCGCCGCGGGTCTTCCGCGCTGGAGGCTCGCAATTGCGTGGCGCAGGTCAACTCCAGCTCGGCGGAGGCGCTGGACTCCCGCGGAGCCGCCGGCCAGATCGAAACCCTCCTCACCCGCGTAGCCGGGACCGGAAGACGGGTCGGGGGCTTCAGTCCCGCTCCCGAGTTCGGGGTCCCGGTGGTCGCCGACCCCTACGCCCAACATCTCGTCTGGCCCGACGACAGCCCCTGCAGCTCGGCTGGTCTGCGGATTCGGCGCTCCTCCCACACCCTTGCGCCGGGCGTGATCTGCGGCGATCTCGATCTGGGCGCAGGGGCGGACGTCACCCTGTCACCCGGCCTTCACGTGCTCACCGGCGACCTGCGCATGTCCGCGGGAGCCCGGCTGTCAGCCGTCGGCGTAACCCTGATTCTCGTCGGCGACACCTCGCGCCTCGACATCGGCTCCGGCTCCGACGCACGTTTCAGCGCCCCCGAAGACGGTCCCTGGAAACAGATCGCGGTCGCGGTCAAACCCCAGTCAGCGGAAATCGCCTCCAGCATCCAGGGGGGCTCCGGGGTCGATCTCGTCGGGGTGCTCTACCTCCCTTCGCAAAAGCTGCACCTCACTGGCGGGGGAAGGATGGCCGCGCCGACCGATCACCTGCGGATGATCGTCGCCAACCGGCTCGATCTGAACGGCAACGGCCGGGTCTGGTTGAACGGCGCGGGCAGCCCCACTCGCGCGGGCGGGGGCGTGCGACTTATCGAGTGACGACGGACCGCGGCGACCTCTCGCGCCCGACGGTCATACCCGCGCGGGCTTCCCGGCCGCCCGCCCGACGGCGGTCCCCTACAACCACCGCGTCCGCTTGAACCGCACGAACAGCCAGCCGCAGATGACGGCGATGGCCAGCAGCACGGCCGGATAGCCCCATGGGCTCCGCAACTCGGGCATGTGCTGGAAATTCATCCCGTAGACGCCCGCGATGGCGGTGGGCACGGCGAGGATGGCGGCCCAGGCGGCGAGCTGGCGGGTGATGGCGCCGGTGCGCTGCTGCTCCAGCAGGCTGGAGAATTCGAACACCGACGTCAGCACCTCGCGCAGGCCGTCGGCCATGGCCTGGGCCCGCCGCACATGGTCCAGCACGTCGTTGAAGTACGGCCGGGTCTCGGGGTCGATCGCCGGCAGGTCGAGGCGGATGAACTTGCCCACCACCTCCCCCGTCGGCGCGAGGACCCGCTGGAAACGGATCAGCTGGCGACGGATCTCGAAGATGCGGTTGACCTCGCCGCGGGCCAGGAAGCTGTCGATGGCGCGGTGC
>JANJTI010000209.1 GCA_024711185.1 Brevundimonas sp.
GGCGCCCTGCTGTGGACGACGCGCGAGGACGGAAGCGGCGCGCGGCAGGTCGCACTTCCCTCGGCCGACGGCGCTTCGACCGAATTCCTCGTCAACGGCGACTACGACCCGCGGACGCGTGAGATGTCCGGCTTCTCCAAGGGGCGCGGCCTCGGCGATTGCGGCGTCGCCCAGCGCTGGCTGTGGACCGGCGCCCGTTTCGAACTGCTGGAGGAGCGCCGCATGGATGACTGCTTCGGCGTGACGGCGGAGCACTGGCCGCGCCTGTGGCGGGCACAGCGGATCGACTGAAGCCGAGCCTTTCGCCCTCCGGCGCGTTGAGCGCCCATGCCTCGTTCCCATCCAGAGACTGACGCACCGGAGATCCTCGTCGTCGGCGCCGGCCCGGCCGGCCTGACCGCCGCCACCTACCTGGCCCGCTTCCGCCGTCGGGTGCTGGTCGCCGACGGCGGGTCGCCGCGCGCCTGCTGGATTCCGGTCAGCCACAACATGCCGGGCTTTCCTCAAGGGATCACCGGCGATGCAGTTCTCCGCCGGATGACCGAGCAGGCGAAGGAGTACGGCGCCGTGATCGAGCCCGGCGCCGTCGGCGACCTGCGGCGCGGGCAGGACGGCTTCGTTGCACGGCTGAACGGACGCGAGGTTCAGGCCCGGGCCGTGCTGCTGGCCACCGGGGTCGTCGACCATCACCCCGACCTGCCGGGAGTCGAACGTGCGATCGAGCGGGCGCTGGTGCGCATCTGTCCGATCTGCGACGGCTACGAGGCCACGGACAGGGCGGTGGCGGTGATCGGGCAGGACGACAAGGGCGTCCGGGAGGCGGCCTTCCTGCGCACCTACTCGGACCGGGTGACGCTGATTCACGTCGGAGCCCCCGACAGCCTGACCGCCAACGGCGAACTCGCACGGCTGGGCATAGAGCTGATCCGCGCCCCGATCGACAATGTGCGGCTGGAGGGGGAGCGGGTCACGGCGCTGAGCTGGGGCGGAACGTTCCGCGCCTTCGACCTCGTCTACTCGGCCCTTGGAACCTCGCCCAACGCCCGACTGGCCCGCCAGCTCGGCGCCGCATTGGGAGACGACGGGCGGCTGACGGTCGACGATCGGCAGCGCACCAGCGTGCCGGGGCTCTACGCCGCGGGGGACGTCGTGCGGGGGCTGAACCAGATCGCCGTCGCCACCGCCGAGGCGGCGATCGGAGCGACGGCGATCCACAACGACCTTCGGGAAGCGGAGGGCCTCGTCGTCCGCTGAGACGGAAACGGCTCGACCCGGCCCCGGGAGCAGGAGACTCCGGGGCCGGGCCACGACCCGCGAAGGGGCCGACGGTCACGCGCGGGGGAAGGGAATTCGCCTGCGGCGGACCGGATGGGTGCGCCGCTCAGCGCGTGGCGGACTTCAGGTTCCCGGCCGGTCCGCGCAGGCGACGCCGGGTGCGGCTGCGTCGCCAATCCTCGAGCACCGAAGCCCACCCCCATGCGGGTTCCTTATGGGTGCGGTAGATCTCTTCCATGTCGGCCTCCTCATCAGGCGCTCTTGATGATTGAGACTATCGGCTTGACAGGCGGAGGGGACAAACCAGAATGTCCGCCAACGTAACAAGGCTGACTTATGGCTGATCCGCTTTCGGGAATCCCGCTCGCCTCGATCCGGGTGTTCGAGGCCGCGGCGCGGCTGAAGAGCTTCACGCGGGCGGCCGAAGAGCTGGGCATGACCCAGGCGGCGGTCAGCTGGCAGATCAAGGCGCTGGAGGGACGCCTCGGCCAGAGCCTGTTCCGCCGCCTGCCACGCGAGGTCCAGCCGACGGAGGCGGGCGAACGCCTGTCGCGAGCCGCGACGGAGGCCATCACCCTGCTGCGTCGCGCCATCGACGACCTGACCGAAGCGGACGAGCACATCCTGTCGATCACCACCCTGGCGACGCTGGCCACCCAGTGGCTGGCGCCGAGGCTGGGCGCCTTCCAGCTGCTCAATCCGGGCCTGGCGGTGCGGCTGGACACCAGCCCGGCGGTGCTGGACCTGTCGCGCGAGGGCTTCGACGTCGGCATCCGGTCGGGGTCGGGGGAGTGGGCGGGTCTGGAAAGCCAGCTGCTGATGCCGAGCGTGTTCACCCCTGTCTGCAGCCCTGCGATGGCCGAGCGACTGAATCTCAGGGAGCCCTGCGACCTCCTCGATGCGCCGCGCATCGGCATGGAGAAGGAGTGGGGCGGCTGGTTCGCGGCAGCCGGGCTCAGCGACGGAGCCCGGCCGGCGACGCGGTTGACGGCCGACTACCAGGTGCTGGAGGTGGCGGCCGCCCTTGGGGACCAGGGCGTGGCGCTGGCATCCCCCATCCTGTTCGCCCGCGAGATCAAGGCCGGTCTGCTGGTGCGGCCGTTCCGCCAGACGGTGTCATATCACACGGGCTATTACCTGGTGTGGCCGGAGGGGCGGCGGCGCTCGCCGAAGATCCGCCGCTTCCGGGACTGGCTGCAGGCCCAGGCCGACGCCGATCCTGCGGTGATCGAGGCGCGGTCCGGCGCCTAGGCCCGCATCAGCTCCTCCAGCACGGCCAGCGGAACGGAGCCGTTGACCAGCACGCGGTCGTGGAAGGCGCGCAGGTCGAAGCCCGGCCGCGCCGCCGCCTCGCCCCGCAGGCGAGCGATGACGGTATGACCGATCTTGTAGGCGCAGGCCTGGCCCGGCAT
>JANJTI010000215.1 GCA_024711185.1 Brevundimonas sp.
CTACGGCATCGTGCTCGGCAACGTCTATGCGCGGCTGGTCGAGCGTGAGCGGCGGCGGAGCCACGACGTGGTCCACGGCGCCCCGGCGCACTGACGAAAAGGCCCCGCCGGCGACGACCGGCGGGGCCTCGACGTTGGTCCGGCGCGTCTGATCAGTTCAGGCGCGAGCCGAGCTGGGCGATGGCGGCGTCGAGCTGCGGATCGCTCTTCTGGCCGGCCAGACGGGCGGCGAGGATCTGCTCTGCCGCGCGGGCGGCGAGATCGGCGGCGGCGGCCTTGACCTCGGCCGAGGCCTGGGCCTCCGCCTGGGCGATACGGCGCTCGGCCAGCTGTTGCCGGCGGGCGAGGCCTTCTTCCAGCTTCACCTTCGATTCTTCCTCGAGGCGGCGGGCGTCCGCCTCCGCGGCCTTCAGCATCTCGGCGGCCTGGGCCTCGGCCTCGGCCGTCTCCTGACGGATCTGGGCCAGCAGGGCCTCAGCCTCGGCGCGCAGCCGCGCAGCCTCGTCGAGCTCGGACTGGATCTTCGCGGCGGTGGCGTCGAGCTGGCCGGCGATCATCCGCGGGACCTTGGCCAGCACAAGAATGGCCAGGAAGGTGACCAGGCCGACCCCGACCCAGAACTCGGCGTTGCCGAGGCTCCAGAACTCACCGTGGAAAAAGGCGGGCATCAGATGGCTCCCTTGACGGCGGTGGAGACTTCGGCGGCGGCAGGAGACTTGCCGGTCAGCTTCTCAACGATCGCGCTGGCCGTATCGGCGGCGATAGCGGAGACGTTGCCCATGGCGCGGTCGCGGGTCTGCGCGATCGCGGCCTCGGCCTCGGCGATGCGGGCGTTGACGACCGCTTCTTCGGACGCGGCGCGAGCTGCGGCCGCTTCGTTGACCCGCGCCTTGGCGGCGGCGGCGGTGGCGCGAGCCTCGGCGCGGGCGCGCTCGACCTCGGCCTTGGCGGCCTCGGCCTGACCTGCAGCCTCGGCCTGAACCTGCCGGGCGGCCTCGACGGCGGCGGCGATGGTGCCGGCCCGCTCGTCACGGACCCCCCGCAAGCGTGGGAGGAAGACCTTCGACAGAAGGAGGTAGAGGATGCCGAAGATCAGCAGCAGCCAGAAAATCTGGCCGGCCCACCATTGGAATTCGAACTGCGGAAGACCGCCCGAACCGTGGTCGGCCTCGGTTCCGGCCGCGTGCGCCACGTCGGTCTCAGCCGGGTGTACCTCCTGGTCGCGGACGGCGGCGGCCGTCTGCGGGAGGATGTCCTGGGCGGGAGGGGCGTCGGTGCTTTGCGCGGCCATGGTCTGTCCGGTCTCGGAAAAGGCGACGGGCGGCGTCCGCTCCGCAAGGAACGCACGCCGCCCGCGGGATCGTCGGGCTTAGCTGAAGAGGATCAGCAGGCCGAGCACGAAGGCCAGGATGCCCAGCGCTTCGGTCAGGGCGAAGCCCAGAACCAGGTTGGTGAACTGGCCGCCGGCGGCCGACGGGTTCCGCAGGGCGCCCTGCAGGAAGCCCGAGAAGATGGTGGCCACGCCGATGCCGGCGCCGATCATGCCGAGCGTGGCCAGGCCAGCGCCGATGTACTTAGCAGCTTCAGCTTCCATGATTTCCGTCCTTTAGAAGAAGCGAGTGAAGAAGAGGGGTTGGCGGTCAGTGGTGATCGGCGTGGACCGCGTCGTTCAGATAGACGCAGGTGAGCACGGCGAACACGAAGGCTTGCAGGAAGGCGACGAGGAACTCGAGGGCGGTCAGGGCGACAACCCCGCCAAACGCGAGGATGGCCGCCACATAGGCGAGGTAGGCCACGCCGCCCGCAGCGGCGAGGCCGCCCAGCGAAACGATGAAGCCGGCGAACACCTTCATGGCCACGTGGCCGCCCAGCATGTTGCCGAACAGTCGGAGCGACAGCGTCACCGGACGCAGGAAGAAGGAGATCACTTCGATCGGCGTGACGAACAGGAGCATGTACCAGGGCACGCCCGAGGGAGCGAACAGCTTGAAGAAGCCCAGGCCCGACTTCACGAAGCCGACGACGATGACGAGGGCGAAGGTCATCACCGCGAAGGTCAGGGCGACGGCCAACTGGGCCGTGGCGGTGAAGATCGTGAACATCCCCAGCATGTTCATCGCCAGCAGGAAGACGAACAGGGTGAAGACATAGGGAAAGAAGGCGCGGCCCTGAGGCCCGATGATGCCGACGGCAAGATCGTCGATGAAGCCGAACATGCCCTCGCCGACGACCTGCAGTCGACCCGGCACGACCTTGGGACTGGCGGTCACGACGGCGAAGAAGAGGACGATCAGGGTCGCCGCGACCATCATGGCCACGGTCGAGTTGGTGATCGACAGGTCGACCAGCCCCAGAACCGGAACGTTGACCGGCGGGATGTCGACGACCTTGTCGACCTGGAACTGATGCATCGGGTCGGCCATGCCGCCTGATCTCCTGGTTCAAACGCGGGACGCCGGAGGCGTCCGCTCAGCGATCTTCTTCTTCGTCCGCGTCCTCAGGAAGGTCGCGGGGGGGACCAAACTCCTGAAGCGCACGGGCGCTCAACTTCCGGGCGGTGTGCACCGCCAGCCAGACGGAGACCCCGAAACCAAGGACGGTCCCGACGATCATCCCCCACGGCGCGGTGCGCGCGAACAGGTCGACGCACCAGCCGATCCCCAGACCCACCAGTACGCCCCCCAGCAGTTCCGCCAGGAGACGATAACCGTAGCCCACCGCCTTGCCGCCGTAGTCCGGCGGCTCGGGGAGGGCCCGCGCCTCCAGATCGGATGCGCTCTTCGTGAGACGAGCGATCGCCTCTTCGCGCGATTCCGGTTCAAGGGACATGGCGGCCTCAGCGCCCCGGCACGGGTGCCGAGGGGGGTCTGAATTCGGCGCGGAACCTATAGGCGGGACCCCCGCAGGTCAAGGCGGCGCGATCTTCGTCTAGCTTGTTGAAAAATCGCACGATTGTTTCACCTCATGGCCGGCGTGGCGAACGGTCGCTGCTGGAGCGACGGGATTCGCGCATGGCGCTTCGTCCTCCGGCGGCAGAGCCGTCGCAAGGCGGGAAGGGAGCGGGGCGCCGGGCCTTCGCCCGGTCGGTGCAGTTGAAGTGACCGTATTCGGCGGAAGCTGACGCCCCGCGTGGTCGTTTTCCGTTCGCCCCGCCGACTGGCGGCCCTGTTCGGGCCTTGAAGGCTCG
>JANJTI010000056.1 GCA_024711185.1 Brevundimonas sp.
GTGCTGGACAGCCAGGCGGTGCTGATCCGCTCCCCGGCGCCGCCCGAGCCGGCGCTGGCCGAATTGCTGGACAGCATCGTCGAGCGGATGGCCGGCGTGGTCGCCTCCCAGGGGGCCAAGTACGTAATGCTGAACGCTCCGCGCAGCGCCCTGGACGAGATCGCCGCCATCCTGCCGGGCGCCGGAGCGCCGACGGTCATGCCGCTGTCCGGCCGCGACGACGCCGTGGCCGTGCACGCCGTCTGCCAGGAGGCGGTGTTCTGGGAGACGCTGGAACGCCTCAAGGCCGCCGGCGCTTCAGCCATCCTCGTCCTCCCGATCGAGAAGATGATGTGATGCGGCGGATCGACTGGAGTTCGCTGGACGCCGCAGGGCGGAAGGCCGCCCTCGCCCGCCCGGCCCGTCGCGGCGACCCCGCGCTGGTCAAGGGGGTGCGCGCCATTCTCAAGGATGTGCAGACCCGCGGCGGGGCCGCGGTGACGGAGTGGAGCCTCAAGCTGGACGGCGCCGCGCCGCGCCGCATCGCCATCACCCCGGAAGCCGAAGCCGCCGCCCGCGCCGCCCTGCCGCCGTCGGCGACCCGCGCGCTGCGCATCGCCGCGGAGAACGTGCGCATCTTCCACGAGGCGACCCGGCCTGAGGACTCCCCCTGGGTGGAAACCACCCCCGGCGTCCGCTCGCGCCTCGCCTGGCGGCCGATCGGCTCGGCCGGTCTCTACGTCCCCGGCGGCACCGCGCCGTTGTTCTCCTCGTTGCTGATGCTGGCGATCCCGGCGGCCGTGGCCGGCGTGAAGCGTCGCGTCGCCGTGACCCCGCCCCCGCGCGACGGCGAGGCGCACCCGGCGATGATCGTCGCCGCCGCCGAGGCCGGGCTGGACGCCCTCTGGCTGATCGGCGGCGCCCAGGCCATCGCCGCCCTGACCTTCGGCGCGACCTTCGAGGACGGCGAAATCGAGCCGGTCGACAAGCTGTTCGGTCCCGGCAACGCCTGGGTGGCCGAGGCCAAGAAGCAGGCCAGCGCCCTGCCCGGCGGACCGGCCGTCGACATGCCGGCCGGGCCGTCGGAGCTGATGGTCGTCGCCGACCGCCACGCCGATCCCGAGATCGTCGCCGCCGATCTGATCAGCCAGGCCGAGCACGACGTCGACGCCCAGGTGCTGCTGGTCTCCGACAGCCGCGGCCTGATCGAGGCGGCGCTGGCGGAGGTGGAGCGCCAGCTGGAGACCCTGCCCCGCGCCGACATCGCCCGCGCCTCGCTGGCCCAAGGTCGGGTCCTGCGCGTGCGCGACCTCGCCGAAGCCTGCGACGTCGCCAACGCCTACGGGCCAGAGCACCTGTCGCTGCAGACGGTGGACGCGGAGGCGCTGCTGCCGCGCATCGAGGCCGCCGGCGCCGTGTTCGTCGGGCGCTGGGCCGCCGAGACGCTGGGCGACTACGCCGCCGGCCCGAGCCACGTTCTGCCGACCGACGGGGCCGCCCGCACCCTGGGTGGGATCTGCACCGCCAGCTTCCTGACCTGGATGTCGGTGCAGACCGTCAGCGAGGCCGGCGCGGCGCAGCTCGCCCCGGCGGCGGCGCGACTGGCCCGGATGGAAGGGCTGGAGGCCCACGCCCGCGCCGCCGACCTGAGGGCCGCGTCGTGAGCCCCCTGCCCGCCCCCTTCCCGCCGCTCGTCGCCGGCGGCGACGGACTGGAACGCCACCCGGAGCCGCCGGCGGCCCTGGCCGCGCGCATGGCCGAGGTCTACGGCGTGCCGGCCGACAGCGTGCTGCCGGTGCGCGGCGTCACCCACGGACTGGAGCTGGTCTGGCGCATGGCGGCCCGGGCGGGGCTCGCGGTCGAGGCCCCGGAGGCGGAGCCGTATCGCGCCCTGGCCGACCTCTACCTCAGCCCGCCGCCCGGCGCCGGCGTCGCCGCGGTGATCGTTCGTGGCGGCCAAGCGGCCGAGGCGGTGGCGGAGACGGCCGCTCGCGTCGCCCCCGCCCTGCTCGTCGTCGACGAAGGCCGCATCGAGTTCGAGGACGCGACCTCGGCCGCCGCGGTGATCGTCGACCAGCCCAACCTCGTCGTGCTGCGCAGCCTGTCCCTCGCCCGGGGTCTTGCCGGGGCGCGGGTCGGCGCGGCGCTTGGCTGGCCCGAGACGCTGGCGCGGCTGGCGGCCGCGATGGAGCCCCACGCCCTGCCGACGCCCTCGGTGCGGCTGGCGCTGCAGGCGTTGGACCCGTCCCGGATGATCGAGACCGGCGAGCGCATCGCCGCGGTCCGTCGGGAGCGGGCCCGGCTGGCGGCGGCGCTGGCGGCGCGGATGCCGGCTGAGCCCGGGGACGGCCCGACGCTGGTCGTGCGCCCTGACGACATCGAGACGACGCTCGCCGATCTCGCCCGTTTCGGCGTGCCGGCGGACCGGGAAAGCGACCGCCTGCGCCTGCCCGTGTCGGCCGGCGCGGCGGTGAACGATCGCCTGCTGGCGGCGCTGGGCGTCGCCGAGGCTGGCGCCCGGCCGAACCGCACCGGAGAGGCGGTCCGCGACACGAAGGAAACCCGTATCGTCTGCGCCGTCGACCTCGACGCCGCCGGACCGGTGCGCATCGCCACCGGAGTCGGCTTCTTCGACCACATGCTGGAGCAGGTCGCCGCGCACGGCGGCTTCTCTCTGCGGCTGGCCTGCGAGGGCGACCTGCACACCGATCCGCACCACACCGTCGAGGACTGCGCCATCGCGCTCGGACAGGCCCTGAAGCGGGCGCTGGGCGAGCGGCGGGGCATCGCCCGCTACGGCTTCGTCCTGCCCATGGACGAGGCCGAGGCGAAGGTGTCGATCGACCTGTCGGGGCGCCCCTATCCGGTGTTCGAGGGGACCTTCGCCACCCCGTTCATCGGAGACTACCGCACCGACCTCACCGCCCACGTGTTCCGCTCGCTGGCAGAGCACCTCGGCGCGGCGATCCACGTCTCGGTCACCGGCGACGACGACCACCACAAGACCGAGGCCGTCTACAAGGCCTTCGGCCGCGCCCTGCGCCAGGCGATCCGCATCGAGGGCGAGGCGGTGCCGAGCACCAAGGGGGTGCTGTGACCGAGGTCGCCCTGCTGTCCTATGGCGCCGGCAACGTCGCCTCGGTGCAGTTCGCACTGGAGCGTCTCGGCGCGACCGTTCGCCTGACCGCGGATCCTGTCGCGATCGCCGGAGCCGAACGGCTGATCCTGCCCGGCGTCGGCCAGGCCGGCTGGGCCATGGCGAGGCTGCAGGCGCTTGGACTTGTCGGCCCCATCCGCGACTTCCCGCGGCCCCTGCTGGGGGTCTGCCTCGGCCAGCAGTTGCTGTTCGAGGCCAGCGAGGAAGGCGGCGGTACGCCGATGCTGGGCCTGATCCCCGGTCAGGTTCGCCGCCTGCAGCCCGATCCGGTACGCACCGTGCCGCACATGGGCTGGTCGCGGCTGCAGATCGTGCGCGACGACCCGCTGCTGGCGGGGCTTGGCGACGAGAGCTGGGCCTATTTCGTGCACAGCTACGTCTGTCCGGACGGCCCCGCGACGCTGGCCCGCGCCGACTACGGCGATCCGGTGCCGGCGGTCGTGCGTCAGGCCAATCGCTGGGGCTGCCAGTTCCACCCCGAACGCTCGTCGGACACGGGCGCCCACATCCTGCGCAACTTCCTGGAGCTGCCCGCGTGATCGTCTATCCCGCCATCGACCTGAAGGACGGCGTCTGCGTGCGGCTGATGCACGGGCGTTTCGACCAGGCGACGCAGTACGACGAGCGGCCGGCCGCGCGGCTGGCCGCCTTCGCCGCGGCCGGGGCGACCTGGGTCCACGTCGTCGATCTGGACGGCGCAGAGGCCGGACAGGCCCGCCAGCATGCGCTGATCGGCGAGCTGGCGCGGGCCGTGGACGTGCGGATCCAGTCGGGCGGCGGGGTGCGGTCCCGCGCCGACGTGGAGGCTCTTCTGCGCGCGGGCGTCAGCCGGGTGGTGGTCGGTTCGCTGGCCGTCACGGCGTCGGAGACGGTGGCGGACTGGCTGGCGACCTTCGGCCCGGAGCGGATCACCCTCGCCATCGACGTGAAGGCGGAGGGTGAACGCTACATCCCCGCCCTGAAGGGCTGGACCGAGGCGGCGGACGTGGACCTCTGGACGGCGCTCGACCGCTATCCCCCGGGAACCGTCCGGCATCTGCTGGTCACCGATGTCGGCCGCGACGGGGCGCTGACCGGACCCAACCTCGACCTGCTGGCGCAGATCGTCCGGCGGCGGTCGGACCTGCAGGTGCAGGCCTCCGGCGGCGTCGCCTCGCTGGACGACCTCGCCGCCGCCCGGGCACTCGGCTGCGCCGGGGCCATCGTCGGGCGGGCGCTCTACGAGGGCCGCTTCACCGTCGAACAGGCGCTGGCGGCATGACCGCGCGGCGCATCATTCCCTGCCTCGACGTCAGGGACGGCCGGGTGGTGAAGGGCGTCCGCTTCGAGGGCCACGTCGACATGGGCGACGCCGCCGAGCTGGCGGCGCGCTATCGCGACGCCGGGGCCGACGAACTGGTCTTCTACGACATCACGGCCAGCCCGGAGGGGCGGAACCTTGATCATGGCTGGGTGCGCGACATCGCGCGACTGCTGGACATTCCCTTCTGCGTCGCCGGCGGCATCCGCACGGTCGAGCAGGCCGGCCGCTGCCTCGACAGCGGCGCCGACAAGATCTCCGTCAACCCGCCGGCGCTGGAGCGGCCGGAGCTGGTCGGCGAACTGGCCGACCGCTTCGGCGGCCAGAGCGTGGTCGTCGGCGTGGACTCGCGGCGGAGCGGCCACGACTGGATGGTGCACCGGTACACGGGCGACCCCTCGCGCAGCGGCGCGGCCGGCCGGCGCACGCTGGACTGGATCGTCGAGGCGCAGGACCTGGGCGCCGGCGAGATCGTCCTGAACTGCATGGACGAGGACGGGGTCCGGCGGGGTTACGACCTCGAACAGCTGAAGGCGGCGCGGTCGCGGTTGACCATCCCGCTGGTCGCGTCGGGCGGCGCCGGGGAGGCCCGGCACTTCCGCGAGGTGTTCGAACAGGCCGACGTCTCGGGCGCGCTGGCGGCCAGCGCGTTCCATTCGGGGACGCTGGCCATTCCGGAACTGAAGGCGAGCCTTTCGGCCGTCGGAATCGAGGTGCGGCCATGATCGACATCGACGGCGTGGACTTCGCCAAGGGCGGCGGCCTCGTCCCCGTGGTGGTGCAGGACGCCGCCACCCTGCAGGTGCTGACGCTCGCTTACATGGACCGGGCGGCGCTGGGGGAGACCCTGTCGTCCGGAGAGGCCACCTTCTTCTCGCGCTCGCGCGGCGGGCGCTGGCGCAAGGGCGAGACCTCGGGCAACCGGCTGGACGTGGTCTCGATCACCGCCGACTGCGACGGGGACGCGCTGGTGCTCAAGGTCCACCCCCGCGGGCCGGCCTGCCATCTCGGGCGCACCAGCTGTTTCGGCGAGGAGGATGCGCCGGGGCTGGGGCGGCTGGGGCGGCTGGAGGCGACGATCGCCGCCCGGGCGGGCGCCGATCCGGCGACCAGCTGGACGGCCCGGCTGCTGGCCGAGGGACCGAAGCGCGCGGCCCAGAAGGTCGGCGAGGAAGGGGTGGAGACGGCGCTCGCCGGCGCTGCCGGGCCGGACGAGGAACTGGCCTCGGAGGCGGCCGACCTGCTCTACCACCTGCTGGTGCTGCTGCGGGCGCGCGGCCTGACCCTGCAGGCGGCGCTCGACGTGCTGACGACGCGGGCGAACGCGGACCGCTGAGCCGCGGAACCTGCCCCACTCGCGCGCGGTTTCCCCCGCATGGACATGGAAGCGCAGATCGTCGAGGCCCTGAAGGCCGAGTTCCAGCGCCAGGCGGCCGAGACCGGCGAGGCCCTCCGCGTGGGCGAGGCCGCGGCCGGCCGCCTGCAGGTCGAGGGCGCCATCGATCTGGAGGCGCTGGCCATGGCCGTGGCGGGGGCCGTCGCCGGCGGACCCTAGGCCTCCGCTTGCCCGACGGAAACGCCGGGCGCTAGGCTGAGGCCCGCCTCGCCCACCGGAGTCCGCCCATGCCGCCAGCCCCCGCCGCCCCCGGCTGGCGCTTCTGGATCGACCGCGGCGGCACCTTCACCGACGTCGTGGCGCGGGCGCCGGACGGACGGCTTGTGGCCAGCAAGCTGCTCTCGGACAATCCCGAACAGTACGCTGACGCCGCGGTCGAGGGCGTCCGGCGGGTCCTTGCCGCGGAGGCCGGACCGCTTGCCGGGGGGCGGGTGGCGGGCGTGCGCATGGGCACCACCGTGGCCACCAACGCCCTGCTCGAGCGCAAGGGCCAGCCGACGGTGCTGGCGATCACCCGCGGCTTCGGGGACGCCCTGAGGATAGGCTGGCAAAGCCGCCCCCAGCTCTTCGCGCGCCACATCCGACTGGCGGGTCAGCTGTATGATCAGGTTGTGGAAATCGACGAACGGGTCCGCGCTGACGGAGCTGTGGACAGGTCTCTGGATATCGCAGGGACGAGACGGGGACTGCAGGAGGCGTTCGACGCCGGCCTGCGCGCCGTGGCCATCGTCCTCGTGCACGGCTGGCGCTATCCGGAGCACGAGCGGCAGGCAGCGGCGATCGCGCGCGAGATCGGCTTCAGCCAGATCTCGGTCAGCCACGAGGTCGGCGCTCTCATCAAGCTGATCGGACGCGGCGACACCACTGTGGCCGACGCCTATCTGTCCCCGGTGCTGCGCGCCTACGTCGACCGCGTCGCCGGCGAACTCGGCGAGGCCACGCCGCTGCTGTTCATGCAGTCGAGCGGCGGACTGACGGCGGCAGACGCCTTCCGCGGCAAGGACGCCATCCTGTCCGGACCGGCCGGCGGCGTGGTCGGCATGGCCGAGACGGCGCGGGCCGCCGGCTTCGAGCGTGTGATCGGCTTCGACATGGGCGGCACCTCGACGGACGTCTCGCACTTCGCCGGCGAGTACGAGCGCACCTCCGACGCCGTGGTGGCCGGGGTGCGGCTGCGCGCGCCCATGCTGTCGATCCACACAGTGGCCGCCGGCGGGGGTTCGATCTGCCGCTTCGACGGGGCGCGGCTCCGGGTCGGGCCGGAATCCGCCGGAGCCGTGCCGGGCCCCCTCGCCTATCGCCGCGGCGGACCGCTGACCGTCACCGACTGCAACATCATGCTTGGCAAGCTGAGGCCGGAGTTCTTCCCGACGCTCTTCGGTCCCGGCGCGGACGAACCGCTTGACGCCGATGCGGTGCGCGCCGCCTTCGCGGCGCTGGCGTCCGAGGTCGACGCCGCCACCGGACGCGCCGTCCCGCCGGAGGCGCTGGCCGAAGGCTTTGTCGCCATCGCCGTGCAGAACATGGCCGAGGCGATCAGGTCGATCTCCATCCAGCGCGGCTACGACGTCACCCGTTATGTGCTCAACTGCTTCGGCGGCGCCGGGGGCCAGCACGCCTGTCTCGTCGCCGACGCCATGGGCATGACACGGGTCATGCTGCACCCGTTCGCCGGCGTGCTGTCGGCCTACGGGATGGGCCTGGCCGCTGTGCGGGCGATCCGTCAGGCCACCGCCGCCCTGCCGCTGGCGCCCGGACAGGACCGGGACATGGCCGCCCGCATCGCGGACCTGGAGGCCGAAGCGCGGGCGGAACTGTCGGCGCAGGGCTTCGCCGGGGCGCAGATCGCGGTCACGGCGCGGGCGGAGGTGAAGTTCGCCGGCTCGGACACGCCGCTGTCCGTGCCTTTCGGCCCGGCCGGGGAGATGCGAGCCGCCTTCGAGGCGCTGCACCGGCGTCGCTTCGGCTTCTTCGCGGACGGCAAGGCGCTGGTGGTCGAAACGCTGGAGGTCGAGGCCGCCGGGGTCGCCGAGCGGGTGGCCGCCGCCCCCTCGACGGCCCTGGAGGAACACAGGCCGGCGCCGGCCGCGCGAGGCCCCGTCCGGATGGCGGGCGAACAGCGCGATACGCCATTCTGGCGCCGCGAGGATCTCCGGCCGGGCGCGGCGCTCGACGGTCCGGCGGTGATCCTCGAGGAGACCGGGGCCACCGTGGTCGAGCCCGGCTGGCGGGCGACGGTCGATCCGGCGCTGAACCTGATCCTGGAACGGGTCACCCCCCTGCCCGCCCGGAAAGCCGTGGGGACCGAGGTCGATCCGATCCTGCTGGAGGTGTTCAACAGCCGCTTCATGGCCTGCGCGGAGCAGATGGGCGAAGCGCTCCGGGCCACGGCCTGGTCGGTCAACATCAAGGAGCGGCTGGACTTCAGCTGCGCCGTCTTCGACGCGGCCGGCGACCTGATCGCCAACGCCCCGCACATCCCGGTTCACCTCGGCTCCATGGGCGAGAGCATCCGCACGGTGATCCGCTCCCGGGGCGGCGGCGCCGACGGGCGAGGCATGAAGCCGGGCGACGTCTACATGCTGAACGCCCCCTACAACGGCGGCACCCACCTGCCGGACATCACCGTCATCCTGCCGGTGGTCGTCGACGGCGGCCCCGCACCGGCCTTCTTCGTCGCGGCGCGCGGCCACCACGCCGACGTCGGCGGGATCACCCCCGGCTCGATGCCGCCCGGCTCCCGCACCGTCGAGGACGAGGGCGTGCTGATCGACGATTACCTGCTGGTCGACGCCGGCGCGCTGCGCGAGGCGGAGACGCGGGCCCTTTTCGCCTCCGGACATCACCCCTCGCGCAACGTCGACCAGAACCTCGCCGACCTGAAGGCCCAGATCGCCGCCTGCGCCCGCGGCGCCGACGAACTGACGCGCATGGTCGGGGAGTTCGGCCGGCCTGCGGTCGAGGCCTACATGGGGCACGTGCAGGCCAACGCCGAGGAGGCCGTGCGGCGGGCCATCGCCGCGCTGAAGCCCGGGTCCTTCGCTTTCGAGATGGACGACGGCGCGGTCATCCGCGTGCGCATCGACGTCGACCCGGAGACCCGCGGCGCCGTGGTCGACTTCACCGGGACCAGCGACCAGCGGCCGAACAACTTCAACGCCCCGCTGTCGATCACCCGCGCCGCCACCCTGTACGTCTTCCGCACCCTCGTCGAAGACGCCATTCCCCTGAACGAGGGCTGCCTGAAACCCATCCGCTTGATCGTGCCGGAGGGGTCGATGCTCAATCCCCGCTATCCCGCCGCCGTCGTGGCCGGCAACGTCGAGACCAGCCAGGCGGTGGTCGACGCCCTCTACGGGGCGTTGGGCGTGCTGGCGGCCAGCCAGGGGACGATGAACAACTTCACCTTCGGGGACGCCACGCGTCAGTACTACGAGACCATCGCCGGGGGCTCGGGGGCCGGCCCGGATTTCGACGGCGCGGCGGCGGTGCAGACGCACATGACCAACAGCCGCCTCACCGATCCGGAGGTGCTGGAGAACCGCTTCCCGGTGCTGCTCGAGGAATTCTCCATCCGCCGCGCCTCCGGCGGCGCGGGGCGCCACAAGGGCGGCGACGGGGCGGTGCGGCGCGTCCGCTTCCTCGAACCGATGACGGCGGCCATCCTGTCCAACCGCCGCCGCGTCCCGCCCTTCGGTCTCGACGGCGGCGAGCCGGGCGCGCCGGGCCTCAACCGCATCGAGCGGGCGGACGGTTCGACGGAGGCGCTCGGCTCGACAGCCGAGGCGGCGATGCAGCCCGGCGACGTGTTCGTCATCGAGACGCCGGGCGGCGGAGGGTTCGGAACGGCCTGAGGGCTTTTCGGAAGCGGCGAACCGCGCAACTGTCGCGCCGGAACGGAGGGGATCGTCGATGTGGGTTCTGCTGGGCATCGCCGTGCTGGTCGGCGGCTTCGTGGCGCGGCTCAATCCGCTGGCGGTGATCCTCGCCGCGGCCGTGGTCACCGGAGTCGCGGCCGCCTTCGCGCCGGGAGTCGGCCCCGCCGCGCTGTGGACCGCCGGGCTCGACACCATCGCCGCCTTCGGCAAGGCCTTCAACGACTACCGCTACATCAGCGTGATCTGGCTGGTCCTGCCCCTGATCGGTCTGCTGGAGCGCTACGGCCTGCAGGAGCGCGCCCGCATCCTGATCTCCCGGGCCCGCGGGGCGACCACGGGGCGCATCCTGCTGGCCTATTTCGTGCTCCGCCAGGTCAGCGCCGCCCTCGGCCAGACCAAGCTGGGCGGACATCCGCAGATGGTGCGGCCGCTGATCGCGCCGATGGCCGAGGCGGCGGCGGAAGCCCGCCACGGGGATCTGCCCGATGCCGTCCGCTACCGCGTCCGGGCCCACGCCGCGGCGGTCGACAACATCGCCCTGTTCTTCGGCGAGGACATCTTCATCGCCATCGCCTCAATCCTGCTGATCAAGGGCTTCCTCGAGGCCAACGGCATCCTCGTCGAGCCGCTGCAGCTGTCGGTCTGGGCTATTCCGACCGCCATCGCGGCCTTGCTGGTGCACGGGACGCGGCTGGGGCTGCTGGACCGCTCTCTCGCGCGACAGCTCGCAGCGTCGGAGGCCCGCCGATGATCACCCTGCAGTGGCTCTACATCTTCGCCGGCCTGGTCTTCCTCGCCTTCGCCCTGCTCAGCGCCGGCGACCGGGCCAATCCGAAGCGGCTGGGCAACACCGCCTTCTGGGGCCTGCTGGCGGTCAGCTTCCTGTTCGGATCGTACCTGTCCGACCTGGCGAACGGTCTGCTGGTCGTCGCGCTGGCGGTGATCGCCGGCTTCAGATGGCTGGGTCAGGGCAAGCCCGCCACCACCACAGGCGAAGAGCGGCTGGCGAGCGCCCGGCGGCGCGGCGACTGGCTGTTCGTCCCCGCCCTGATGATCCCCGCCATAGCGCTTCTGGGCGCGCTGGTGCTCGACAAGACGGTCATCTTCGGCCTTCCCCTGTTCGGCGAGGAGCAGCCGACCCTGATCGCCCTCGGCCTCGGCGTGGCCGCCGGGCTGGCCGTGGCCATGGCCTGGCTTCGTCCTCCGGTGCTGGCCCCCCTGCAGGAGGGACGCCGGCTGATGGACGCGGTGGGCTGGGCCGGGGTCCTGCCGCAGATGCTGGCCTCCCTGGGCGCCGTCTTCGTGCTGGGCGGCGTCGGCGACCGCATCGGCGAGCTGTTCTCCACCTACCTGCCGCTGGACCATCGCCTGCTGGCGGTGATCGCCTACTGCGTCGGCATGGCCCTGTTCACCTTCATCATGGGCAACGCCTTCGCCGCCTTCCCGGTGATGACCGCGGCGGTCGGCCTGCCGCTGGTGGTCAACCAGTTCGGCGGCAATCCGGCCATCGTCTGCGCCATCGGCATGCTGGCCGGCTTCTGCGGCACCCTGACCACGCCGATGGCCGCCAACTTCAACGTGGTTCCCGCGGCCCTGCTGGATCTGCCGGACCGCGAGGCGCCGTTCAACGGGGTCATCCGGGTGCAGATCCCCACCGCGGCCCTGGTTCTCGTGATCAACATCGCCCTGATGTATTTCCTCGCTTTCCGGTTCTGATTTCATGCCGACGCCCGACGCCGCCCTCGCCTCCCGTTTCGCCGCGGCCGCGCTCGGCCACGTGACGCGCGAGTACCCGAACAAGCTGGACCACGTCATGGCCGGCCCCGGCGACGCGCGCAGCCCCCGGGAGCTGCACCCGATCTTCTTCGGCAGCTTCGACTGGCATTCCTGCGTGCACGGCTGGTGGACCCTGTTCACCCTGCTGCGCCGCTTCCCGGACCTGCCGGAGGCTCCCCGCATCGTCGCCCTGGCCGACGAACTGTTCACGGAAGTCAATGTCGCCGCCGAGGTCGCCTATCTGGCGCGGCCGGAGAGCCGGGGCTTCGAGCGGCCCTACGGCTGGGCCTGGCTGCTGATGCTGGCCGCGGAGATGGACCGGGGCGCCGATCCCGACGGGCGCCGCCGGGCCACGATCCTGCGCCCGCTGGCGCTCGCTTTCGCGGAGCGTTTCAAGGCCTTCCTGCCCCTGGCCGCGTACCCCGTCAGGGTCGGGACCCACTACAACACCGCCTTCGCCCTGCGCCTGACCCTCGACTGGGCGGAACCCAACGACCCGGCGCTGGCGGCCTTGTGCCGCGACAGGGCCGTCGCCTGGCACATCGACGACCGCGACTGCCAGGCGTGGGAGCCGTCGCAGGACGAATTTCTGTCGCCGGCGCTGATGGAGGCGGCGCTGATGCGGCGGGTCCTTCCGCAGGCGGACTTTCGCGACTGGTTCGACGCCTTCCTCCCGCACCTCGCGGACGGGCGGCCGGCCGCCCTCTTCCGGCCGGCCAGCGTCAGCGACCGGTCCGACGGCAAGATCGCCCACCTCGACGGCCTCAACCTCAGCCGCGCCTGGTGCTGGCGTGAGATCGCCGCCGCCCTGCCTGTGGGCGACCCCCGCGCCGGAGCGGCCAGGTCGGCCGCGGAGACGCATCTGGACGCCGCCCTGCCGCACGTCACCGGCGACTACATGGGCGAGCACTGGCTGGCGAGCTTCGCCCTGCTCGCCCTGACCGCCTGACCCGCCTGATCGCGCGGACGCCGCGAGCTTGACCATAAGGGGTGGATGTAACGCGACTTCTTGTCAGGGAGCGCGAAATGCAACATCGTTCTCCCTCTCCGGGAGAGAGACCATGTTCGAGACGCTCCGCTGCCAGTTGAAGGGCGGGCACCTTTTCGTCGACAGTCGCAGCCACCCGGGCATGCAGACCTGCG
>JANJTI010000264.1 GCA_024711185.1 Brevundimonas sp.
ATCGTCGCCGAACGGATGGTCGAGCGTCACCCCCGGCAGCGCCAGGCAGACCTTGCCGACCCCCTCGCGGTTCATGCTCAGGCCCCGACGCCAACGCAGATCGGACACACCACGCCCGTCCCGCCGATGCCGCAATAGCCGGCCGGGTTCTTGGCCAGATAGCCCTGGTGATAGTCTTCGGCGAACCAGTACGGCCCGGCCCGTGCGATCTCGGTGGTGATGGTCCCCTGCCCCGCCGCCGTCAGCGCCCTCTGGTAGGCGTCGCGGCTGGCCTCGGCCTCGGCGGACTGCTGGTCGTTCAGCGTGTTGATGGCCGAACGGTACTGGGTGCCGACGTCGCCGCCCTGGCGCATGCCCTGGGTCGGGTCATGGTTCTCCCAGAAGGCCTTCAGCAGCTCGCCGTAGCTGATTTCCTGCGGATTGAAGACCACCTGCACCACCTCGGCGTGGCCGGTGCGGCCCGAGCAGACCTCCTCGTAGGTGGGATTCGGCGTGAAGCCGCCCGCGTACCCGGCCGAGGTCACCCACACGCCAGGCAGTTGCCAGAACACCCGCTCCACGCCCCAGAAGCAGCCCATGCCGAACACCGCCGTCTCGAAGCCCTCCGGATGCGGCCCCTTCAGCGGGCGGCCGGTGACGTAGTGCACCTCGTCGGTGCGCACCGGCTGATCGCGTCCCGGCAGGGCCGCAGCGGCGGTGGGCAGGTCGTGGCTCTTCTGGAACAGCATGGCGGATACTCCGGAGGGACGGGCGTCGCCGCCATATGGGGCCTCAGGCGGCGCTTGCCGAGGGGGTCCGACTGTTCTAATCAGCGCCCCTCCCGCCGGTCCACTCCCGGCGGGCCTTCCGCCGCGGGTGGATACGGACAGGTGGCCGAGTGGTTGAAGGCGCACGCCTGGAACGCGTGTATAGGTGAAAGCCTATCGAGGGTTCGAATCCCTCTCTGTCCGCCACCGGCTCCTCGTCCATCTGCAGCTTGCCGGCGGCCGGCCGGCGCCGCGGTTATTCCGCCGCCGCGCGAGGTCTGCCGCGGCCGCCGTGCAGTCCTTTTTCCGCCAGCCGCAGATCCTTGGCCAGGCGGCTGCGGGCGGCGCTGTAGTTGGGGGCGACCATCGGATAGTCGGGCGGCAGCCCGTGCTTTTCCCGGTAGGTCGTGGGCGTCAGTCCGCGGCTGGCCAGATGACGTTTCAGGGTCTTGTAGGGGCGGCCGTCCTCAAAGCTGATCAGCGCGTCGGGGGTGATCGACTGCCGCGCCTCCGACCGGCTTCGGCGGAACCGTGTGGCCGTCGTATCGCGCAGCCCGGTCACAGCCAGGCCTGACAGGGTGGCGAAGGTCTCGCGCACCAGGGTCTGAAGGTCCTCGGCGGTGAGGCTGACGTTCGGGTTCGAGGCGTAGGAGGCGGCGAGCTCGACGGCGCGTCCGATCAGTTCCCCGACTTCGTGCTGCTCAGACATGGGGCCGCTCCGCTCCAGGTGACACCAGGCTCCCGAAGGTCCCGGCTGCGGTGGTTTCAGTTACCTCCCGTAAACCTTGAGCGATGTCGTACTGTTCACAGTTTCTCGTGACGGAATATTCGGGGGCCGTGCGCAAGATGTCCTCAACAAGAGGATACTTGTCATGCGAACAGCTACTGCGATTTCGATGGCGGCCCTGGCCATGTTCGTCTCCACCAGCGCGCTCGGCGCGGGGGCGGTCGGCGTCTCCGATCAGTACACGATCGACATCCGCGGCTTCGTTCCGGTGATCTGCCGGGCGTCGGTGGAAACGCGGAACGTCACGCCCGCTCGCGGACGCGCGCCGTTGGGCACCCTGCGGGAGTTCTGCAACAACCCCAACGGCTACGAGGTGTGGCTCGATCACTCCCCGACCCTCGCCGGCGCGGCCATGGTCGTCGACGGCAAGCGGGTCGAGCTTTCACGCGGCAACGCCACCCTGCTGAGCCGCTCCGGGCACGCCGCGGTCACGGCGCGGAGCCTCGACATGGAGATGCCGCGCGACGGCATGACGGGCCACCTCACCATTCGGGTGGTCGCCCTATAGGGCCGGGCAATTCTGGGCTCCCCCGGCCACGACCAGGGGAGTCACCGTGACGCTGAGGGTGTCGGAGTAGCCGGGCGCGGGAATCTTGGTCTCGCCGCCCTCCTGCAGCCTGACCCCCAGCGGAAGGTTGACCCCGGAGATTCCGGCCCGGAGACAGTTCACCGTGGTAAAGGTCGGCGAGGCGTTGGTCCGGGTCTGGCCCAGGAACATCATCTGGTAGTCGATGGTGCTCGCCCCGGCCGCGGTGAGCTGGAAATTGTTCTGGGACGTCAGGCCGACGCTGTACGGGCCGGAGCTGGCGACCCGTACGTTTCCGGAGCGGGTGTAGGTGGCGGGCGCGCCCAGGACCGTCGCTGTCGACAGCGTTCCGATCTCGCCGAAGTCGAGGGCGGAGCCGACGTAGCTGGCCTGCAGCGCGCTCAGCACGGTGACGTTCAGGGAGAAGGCGTTGGTCAGCGTCTGCGGCGTTGACACATCGGACATGCCGCCCGTGCCCTTGCACACATAGCGGATGTCGAACGGGATCGCCCCGCCGGCGGTCAGGTCGGCGCCCGGGGGGACCGACACGGTGAGGCTGATGGTCTGGGTGTCCGGCGCGGCGGCCCCGCCGAAGTTCACATAGACGAGGCCCGGCGTCGGGTTGGAATTGTTGACGTTCAGGATCGGAGCGCCGGCATAGCCCGGCGCCTCGTACAGGACGTTCGAGCCATCGTGGATGATCTGGTAAGCCGGAGACCCGGCGGGCTTCACGAAGTAGAAGTTGACGTTCTGGGTCTTCCGTCCGCCCGCGCCGGTCAGGCGCGTGAGCGTCACGGTGGTGGTCACGCTGCTGATCGCGCTGGGGCTGAACGGGTCGTAGTTGCCGATCGAAACCACGTTGGTTCCGGTGACGCCGCACGACTGGGCCGAAGCGGCGCCGGCGAACAGGATGGCGGACGCCGCGACCAGTCCGCTGATGATGGCGGTGAACTTGTTCATCTCTACTCTCCCCCCACGGGGCGCAGGCCCTCGAGGCGCAGCACGCCGTCGGCGTCCTCCGGTACATCGATCATATAAACGGCCTCGCCGCCGGCCATGCTCAGGCGCCAGCGTCCGGGCTTCAGTCCGACGAGGCTGAAACGGCCGAGCCGGTTGGTGAATATCACGACCGGCTCGCGCTCCGGGGCAGCCACCTCCGTCAGCGTGCCGGAGACCAGGCTGAGCGGTTCGCCGGTCGCCGTCAGCAGCGATCCGACCGCACTGATGCTGTAGGCGGAGCCGACGTCGATCCTGTAGCCGCCGCGGTAGGGCGGGAAGACACGGAAGGACCCCTGCCCCAGATCCGCTCCCATCGGCGCCTCGGGGGCGTCGATGGTCAGGGTCTGCTCGCTGTAGGATGGCAGGTTGGGAGCGATCGCGGAGCCGAACCTCCCGGTCTCGGCGAGATAGCCGTCCGGCGTCGGTTCCACGACCACCGAGGCGCCCCTCAGGGACCGGTGCGGCGCGACGACCGCGAAGCCGTCGTTGATGGGCCGGCCGATCGACACCGCCCCGTCGGCGATGGCGATGGCCCCCCCCAGCCTCAGCGCCGAACGCTCGTCCCGCACGGCTCCGAACATGTCCTCGTAGACGCCGAAGTGCGAGAAACCGACTTCCGCGCGATTGCCGATATAGTTGCCGGAAGCGTTGAAGCCGCTGCCGCTGTCAGAGCGCTCGACGTCCAGCGCGCCGCTGAAGGCGCCGACCCCCTGGCCGCGGATGGTCTGCACCCCGACCCGTGCGCGATTGTCGCGCGTATCGTATTCGGCCCGGCCGCTGCTGAAGCGACCGAAACGCACGTTCAACGACACCAGGCCGGCGACCGACGAGCCCAGCGGACCGTCCTCGTAGATCAGATCCGTGGTCAGGCTGGCGGTCGGCGATATCCGCCATCCGATCGTGCCGCGGGCCGTCGTGAAATCGGGCTGCAGGTCGCGCCCTTGCGAGTGGCGCACGTCGACGCCCGCGTAGAAGTCGTCGCTGAACGACCGCGTGTAGGCGACGCCCGCCTCGAACTGGAAGGGGTTGTTCGGCAGCGTCCCGGCGGCGGCGAAATGCTCGGAGCGATATTCGACGAAGGCGTTGAAGGCGTCGGCCTGTCCCGACGGGGACTGCACGACACGCTGGAAGGTCAGCGTCGCGGCGGAGCCCGAGGGCGCATATTCCGAGCTGGAGAAGCCGAACTGAAGCCCGACGGTCCCGAGAGAGGTGCCGGCGACCGCCTCCACCCCGACCAGCCTCGAGCGTTCATCGGCCTGGAAATTCCCGCCCAGGGTCAGATTGTCGGACACGCCCGTGCGATAGAAGCCGGTGGCGATCCAGTCGTCGGAATAGTCCGGGCCCGAAAGATCGAGGCTGGACTTGACCCCCGCGTAGAAGCCGAATTCGGAGAGGCCCTCGGCGAGCTGGGTCTGGTCGAAGAAGACATTGAACCGGACGACCTCGGTGCGGCCCGCGTCGTCGATGATCGCCAGCCGGACGTCGTTGGAGCCCTGGATGAAGGGGAAATCGCTCAGGTCGTAGT
>JANJTI010000330.1 GCA_024711185.1 Brevundimonas sp.
TGAACGCCCTTCTCGGCCGCCGGGCCGCGGTGGCCGGGGTGGCGGGCGTCATCGTGCTGGTCGGGGCCGGGGCGGCGGTGATGTTCCTCAACCTGCCCGAGACCCTCGTGCCCGACGAGGACCGGGGGCGCGTCGTGGTCCGGGTGCAGGGGCCGGAGGGCGCCGGCTTCGACTACACGCGCGAGATCATGCTGGGACTGGAGCCGACGTTGGCCGAGTATGTCGCCAGCGGCGAGGCGGAGACCTATCTGGTCTCGGCTCCCGGCTTCGGCGGCGGAAGTTTCAACTCGGGCAATGCGGTGCTGACCCTGGCCGACTGGTCGGAGCGCGATCGCTCGGCCGACGAGATCGCCCAGGAGCTGAACGGCAAGCTGCGCAACCAGACCGGGGCGCAGGTCAACGCCTCCACGCCCGGGGCCTTCCAGCGCGGCGGCGGCAACTCGAACTCGATCGAGATGGTGGTCACGGGGGCCGAGTACGAGGACATCTACCGGTGGCTGCAGCCGGTGCTGGCGGCCTCGCTGGAGAACCCGGGCTTCTCGCGCCCGCGCCTGAACTACGAGCCCAATGCGCCGCGCCTGCTGGTCGACGTCGATCCGGAAAAGGCGGCCGCGCTGGGCGTCTCGTCCCAGTCCATCGGCCGGACGCTGGAGACGATGTTCGGCTCGCGCCGCGCGACGACCTATCTGCGAGGCGGTCAGGAGTATGACGTCGTCCTGCAGACCGAGCGGGAGAACCGGCGCAGCGTCGGGGATCTGGAGGCGCTGTACGTGAACACCGGCTCGGGCGCGCTGGTGCCGCTGTCGGCGGTGGTCAGCACCCAGACGTCCGGCGATACGCCCGAGCGGCGGCGTCTCGACCGGCAGCGGGCGATCACCCTCAGCGCCGATCTGAACCCCGGGACCACCCTGGTGGACGCCACGACCTTCCTGACCTCCGTCGCGGCGGAGCAGCCGCAGGGGGTGGTCACGACCCAGTGGGGCGGGGCGGCCCGCGACCAGCAGGAGGCCGGCGGGGCGGTGGCCTGGGCCTTCGGCCTCGCCCTGCTGCTGGTCTTCCTGGTGCTGGCGGCGCAGTTCGAGAGCTGGATCACCCCGGCGGTGATCATGCTGACCGTGCCGCTGGCGGCGGCCGGGGGTCTGTTCGGCCTGGTGATGGCGGGCTCCAGCCTGAACATCTATTCGCAGATCGGCCTGATCATCCTGGTCGGGGTGGCCGCCAAGAACGGCATCCTGATCGTCGAATTCGCCAACCAGCTGCGCGACCAGGGGCGGTCCGTCCGCGAGGCGATCATTGAGTCCTCGACCCTGCGCCTGCGGCCGATCATCATGACCTCGATCGCGACCGCCTTCGGGGCGCTGCCGCTGGTGCTGTGGCAGGGCGCGGGGGCGGGCAGCCGCCAGACCATCGGCGTGGTCATCTTCGCGGGCGCGATGTTCGCCACCCTGCTGACCCTGTTCGTGGTGCCCGTCATCTACGGCGTGCTGGCGCGCTTCACCAGGTCGCCGGAGTATACCGCCCGCAAGATCGAGGAATGGGAGGCGAAGGAGCTGACGGCCAACGACCCGGTCCCGGCCGCGGCCGAATAGGGGGTCACTCCACCGGGGCGGACGCGTATCCCGTCTCGACCTTCAGGAAGGCGATCAGGTCGCGGCGATCCTCGGCGTCGGCGATGCCGGGGAAGGACATCTTGTTGCCGCGAAGGAACTCGCGGGGGTTCTCCAGCCAGTGGTCCAGCCGCTCGGCGTCCCAGGTGAACTCCGCCTCGCGCAGGGCGGTCGAATAGTTGTAGCCGTCCTTGTGCCCGGCTTCGCGGCCGAAGACGCCGTAGAGGTTCGGACCCGTCATGTTCGGCCCGCCCTCGGTGATGGTGTGACAGGCGCGGCAGCGGGCGAAGACCCGGCGGCCGTTGTCGAGATCGGCGCTGGCGTAGGGCGCCGGGAGGGAGGCCAGCAGCGCCGCCTTCTCCGCGTCGGTCGACGCAGGGCGCACGGGGCTGGCGGACGGCTCCGCCGCGGTTCCGCCGCCGTCGCCGCAGGCGGTCAGCAACAGGAGGGTGGCGGCGAGAGCTGGGCGGTGCATGACGATCTCCGGGAAGCCCTCCGTGATAGCCGAAGCGCGGGGGTGGGCGCCACCTGCGGCGCCTTGTCGGGCTGGACGTTGATGGTTCGCACCTGATAATCACTGTCAGCAAGAGGCGACCCGACGCCGACCGGTTCGAGAGCATGTCCGACACCTTCAAACTCAGCGAGGCGCGCCGGGGCGCGCGCGGCGTCATCGTTCGCGTCGGCTGTCATCATCGCGAGGACGAGCACACCGCCGAGCTGGAGCGCCGTCTGCTGGAACTGGGCTTCGTGGAAGGCGCGCGGATCGAGCTGCTCCACGAGGGCCTGTTCGGCCGGAACCCGATCGCCCTCAAGGTGGACGACATGCGGGTCGCCCTGCGCCGACACGAGGCCGCGAGCATCACCGTCCGCCCGGAGGTCGCGGCCTGATGGACATGCAGGTCCGCAGCGTGCGGGTCGCGCTGGTCGGCAATCCGAACAGCGGCAAGACCGCCCTCTTCAACGCCCTGACCGGCGCTCACCAGAAGGTCGCCAACTACGCCGGCGTCACCGTCGAGCGGAAGGAGGGCTTTGTTCGCAACGCGGGGCGGACCCTGTCCGTGCTGGATCTGCCCGGGACCTATTCGCTGCGCGCCCGCAGCCCCGACGAGGAGGTCACGCGCGACGCCGTGCTCGGGCGGCTGGCCGGCGAGACGCCGCCCGACGTGATCGTGGCGGTGGCCGACGCCACCAACCTGCGGCTGGTCCTGCGCCTGATCCTGGAGCTGAAGGCGGTCGGCCGGCCGATGGTGCTGGCGCTCAATATGTACGACATCGCCCAGCGCACCGGTCTGCGGATCGATCTGGAGCGGCTGGAGGCCGAGCTGGGCGTGCCGATCGTGACCACGGTCGCGACCCGCAAGCGCGGAATCGAGAACCTGGTCGCAGCGGTCGAGGCGGCGGCCGCCAGCGCCAGCCCCGCGGCGGCGGCGCACTGGGTCTCGCCCGACGCCGAAGCGCTGAGAGGCAAGGCCGCCGAAGCCGAGCGGATCATGAAGGCCTGCGTCCGGCCCCCGGAGCGGCCCGATACGCTGACCGGGCGCGTCGATGCCGTCCTGCTGCATCCGGTGGCGGGGCTGCTGATCCTCAGCGCCATCATGTTCGTCATGTTCCAGGCGGTGTTCGCCTGGGCGACGCCGGCGGCCGACGGGCTCGAAGGCCTGCTGACGGGGCTGGGCTCGCTGGTCGCCGGGGTGATTCCGGACGGCATCTGGCAGAGCCTGCTGGTCGACGGTCTGATCTCCGGCGTGGGCAGCGTGCTGGTCTTCCTGCCGCAGATCCTGATCCTGTTCCTGTTCATCATCCTGCTGGAGGACTTCGGCTACATGGCCCGGGCGGCCTTCCTGCTGGACCGGATCATGGGCGTGGCCGGCCTGCACGGGCGGGCCTTCATTCCGCTGCTGTCCAGCGTCGCCTGCGCCATCCCGGGCGTCATGGCCACGCGGGTGATCGACAACCGGCGGGACCGGCTGACCACCATCCTGGTGGCGCCGCTGATGACCTGTTCGGCGCGCATCCCGGTCTACACCCTGATCATCGCCGCCTTCATTCCGAACCAGACGGTCTGGGGCTTCGCCAACCTTCAGGGGCTGGTGATGTTCGGCCTCTACGTGGCGGGGGTGGTGAGCGCCCTGACGGTCGCCTTCGTCATCCGCAAGCTGTTCTGGAGAAGCGCGGTCGAGCCCTTCATGATGGAGATGCCGGCCTACAAGCTGCCGGATCCGAAGAGCGTGCTGTTCAACCTGTGGCTCCGCGCCCGGATCTTCCTCGAGCGGGCCGGGCGGATCATCCTGCCGCTGATGATCGTGGTCTGGGCGCTGTCGACCTTCCCCTATCCCCCCGAGGGCGCGACCGGGCCGGCCATCGACTATTCCTTCGCCGGGATGATCGGCAGGACGCTCGAGCCGCTGTTCCAGCCGATCGGGTTCAACTGGCAGATGGTCGTGGCCCTGGTGCCCGGCATGGCGGCGCGCGAGGTGGCGGTGGCGGCGCTGGGCACGGTCTACGCCGTCGCGGACGCGGAGAGCGCCACCGGCGTGCTGGCCACCACGCTGGCCGCGCACTGGTCGCTGGCCACGGGCCTGGCCTTCCTCGCCTGGTACATCTTCGCCCCGCAGTGCGTCGCCACCCTGGGCGTGGTCCGGCGCGAGACCAACTCGGCGAAGTGGATGTGGGTGATGATCGCCTACATGTTCGGCCTGGCCTATCTGGCGGCCTTCGTGACCTACCGCATCGCGGTCGCGCTCGGCGGCGGCTGAGGCGATGGTGCCGGCTACAGGGATCGAACCCGTGACCTGCAGCTTACCAAGCTGATCGAGGCTCTGAGCCATGCCCCCGGAGGGCGTGGGCTCTCCAAGAATTCGCTCGAGATCGGCGTCGAGCCCTGATT
>JANJTI010000341.1 GCA_024711185.1 Brevundimonas sp.
CCATGTTCATCCAGACCGAACCGACACCGAACCCGAACGCGCTCAAGTTCCTGCCGGGGCGGGACGTGGCGTCCGAGCCGCGCGAGTTCCGCTCCATCGAAGAGGCCGCCGCTTCGCCGCTCGCAGAGGCCCTCTTCGAGCTGGAGGGGGTCAGCGGGGTCTTCTTCGGCGCGGACTACATCTCCGTCACGCGCGAGCCGCACGGGCCGGGTTGGCCGGCGCTGAAACCCGCCGCCCTGACCGCGATCATGGATCACTTCATGTCGGGCGCGCCGCTCCTGCGGGACGGCGGCGCAGGTCCGGAATCCGCCGGCGAAGACACCGAACTGGTGCTGGAGATCAAGGCCCTGCTCGACAGCCGCATTCGGCCCGCGGTCGCCCAGGACGGCGGCGACATCCTGTTCGACGCCTTCGACGAGGCCACCGGCGTCCTGACGCTCCGGATGCGCGGCGCCTGCGCCGGCTGCCCCTCGTCTTCCGCCACCCTGAAGGCGGGGGTCGAGCAGATGATGAAGCACTACATCCCCGAGGTGACCCGGGTCGAACAGGTGCTCTGAGGCCGCCGAAACGAAACCGTCTCGTCTTCGTGACGCGGCTCGGCGATAATCGGCGTCATGGCGCGGTTCGAGACCGATAGCGAGGCAAGACGCCTCGGCGAGGCTCTCGCCGGGCTGCGGCGGGCGTGCGGCCTCAGCCAGGCCGAGGCTGGCCGTCGTGCGGGAATGACCGGGCAGGGCTGGGGCCTGTACGAAGCGGGCAAACGGTCCGGACTTTACCGCCCCGACGTCCAGCGACGGCTGCTGGCGGCGCTCGACGTGTCGCCGGCGGATCCCGACGGGGCCGGCGCCGGCCCGGCAGGGCTCCTGGACGCAGCGCGCGGCATGCGCAGTCCGGCGGCGTCGTGGGAGGAGCCGGCGCCACCGCCCGCCCGCCGGTTGCGGCTGTCCGACGACTCACTCGCGCCCTGGGCCGGCTCCGGGGTGGTGCTGGAGTACCTTCCGGGCCGCTGGCCCCGGCGCGGGCAGGGTTGTGTGGTGGAGACGGCCGACGGACGGCTTCTGCCTCGCCTCTACGAACGGGTGGACGGCGACGTACTTGTCGTGCGGGGCGGCCCCGGGGGGCTGGCGGCCGAGGAGCATCTGCCGGATGCGTCCGCCCTCGTGGTCTCGGCCGTGGTCGCCAGACTGGAGTCGGAATGAAACAAAAACGTTGCCTTCTTGCCGTGAATATGAAACGGTTCCGTTTGCAGGAGGAGGCGGACGGACATGGGCAGGGCCGGTGGAGCGGACGAGGTGGACTGCTACGTCGGGGCCCGCATCAGCCTGAGGCGCTCGGCGCTCGGCCTGTCCCAGTCGGCGCTCGCCCAGCGCATCGGGGTGAGCTTCCAGCAGGTCCAGAAATACGAGACGGGGCAGAACCGCATTTCGGCGTCGCGGCTGCACCGGGTGGCGGCGGTGCTTGGAACGTCTGTGGAATCATTCTTTCCGCCAGACGAAGACCCGTCTTCCACGCGTGCCGGCGTTCAGGTTCTGAGGTCGCTCACCGCGACCGCGGACGGACGCGCGGTGGCCGCGGGTTTTCCGATGATCGCGGACCGCGACCTGCGTCAGGCGGTCGCGCGTATCGTCACGGCCCTGGCTCGGGCCTGAACTTCGCCGCCCGGGGAGTTCGGGAATGCGGGTGATGGTGATCGACACTGCTCTCGGGCTCTGCACGGCCGGCATCTTCGAGGTGAACGGCCGGGCGGCCCCGGTCGGCGTGCGCTCCTTCGAGATGACCAAGGGACACCAGGAACGTCTGGGCGGACTGGCGCGCGACGCCCTGGCGGAGGCGGGCGGGCTCGACGGCGTGGAGCGGGTCGGCGTCACCGTGGGGCCCGGATCGTTCACCGGCCTCAGGGTCGGCCTCGCCTTCGCCCAGGGCCTGGGCGCCGCCACGGGCCTCCCGGTGGTGGGAATCTCGACCCTCGACGCGCTCGCCGCCTCGGCGGACGGGCGGGACGTGGCGGCCCTCGTCGACGCCCGCCGGGGCCAGGTCTACGCCCGCCTGTGGCGGGCCGGGGTGGCGATGGGGCCTGCGGAAGCCCTGACGCTGGAGACGGCGCGCGGGCGACTGGCGGGGTTCGCCGAAGGGGCCGTCCTCGTCGGTTCCGGGGCGGCGCTTCTCGACGACGCGGCCATCGGGGCGACGATTCTCGACCTGCCGGGGCCGGCTCCCGCGGCGCTGGCCCGTCTGACCGCGTCGGCCGATCCGGCCGCGGCTTTCCCTTCGCCGCTCTATCTCCGGGCTCCTGACGCCGTTCCTCCCACCCGCGCGCCGGGGCAGGCCCGCCTGGCCCGACCGTGATCCGGTCGGCCCGGCCCGACCCCGAGCGACTTGCGCGCCTGCACGCCAGCGCCTTCGACGCCCCATGGGATGCCGCCGCCCTGGCCGCCCTCCTGGCGCAACCGGGCGTGTTCGCGATCGAACGGCCTGACGGCTTCATCCTGATGCGGACGGCGGCCGACGAAGCCGAGATCCTGACCCTCGCCGTCCAGCCCGCGGCCCGTCGGAGGGGACTGGGCCGTGAGCTGACCGCCGCCGGGTTGGCGCGGGCGCGGACGCTCGGTGCGGAGCGGGTCTTCCTCGAGGTGGCCGAGGACAATGCACCCGCCCGGGCCCTGTACGGCCGCCTGGGCTTCACAGAGGCCGGCCGACGCCCGGCCTATTACGCGAGTTCCGACGGTCGCCGCCGCGACGCCTTCGTGCTGGCGCTCAATTTCCCGCCTCCGGCTTCCCTCCCGTAGCGGGGCCGCCTATTCTCAATTCATGGACCGGATCGAGAAACTCTGCGCCGAGCGCGGCATGCGGATGACCGAGCAGCGCCGCGTCATCGCCCGCGTCCTGTCGTCCGCTGACGATCATCCGGACGTCGAGGAGCTGTACCGCCGCGCTTCGGCCATCGATCCGCACATCTCGATCGCCACCGTCTATCGCACCGTGCGGCTGTTCGAGGAGGCCGGCGTGGTCGAGAAGCACGACTTCGGCGACGGTCGCAGCCGTTACGAGGAAGCCGGGGACGACCACCACGATCACCTGATCGACACCCGGACCGGCGAGGTCATCGAGTTCTTCGACGCGGAGATCGAGCGACTGAAGAACGAGATCGCCGGGCGCCTCGGCTTCGAGCTGGTCGGGCACAAACTCGAACTCTACGGCAAGCCGATCGACGGCGCCGAACCGTCGAGCCGCGAGGGCCTGATCTTCAAGCGCCACGCCCGCCGCGACGACGACGCGGCGGCCTGATCGCCTTGCCGCCGCCGGTTTCGGCGATCATAAGCCGGCCATGACCGAGACCCTCGTTCCGCCCGCGGTCGAAGAGGCGCCCAGGCGCCTGTTCATCAAGACCTACGGCTGCCAGATGAACGTCTACGATTCCGAGCGCATGGCCGATGTGCTGCGCCCGCTGGGCTACGCCGCGACCGACTCGGCCGAGGACGCCGACTTCGTCATCCTCAATACCTGCCACATTCGCGAGAAGGCGGCCGAGAAGGTCTATTCCGAACTCGGCAAGCTGCGCCTCCTGAAGGAGGAGAAGGCCGGCGCGATGACCATCGCCGTGGCCGGCTGCGTCGCCCAGGCCGAGGGCGAGGAGATCATGAAGCGCCAGCCGGCGGTGGACCTGGTCGTCGGGCCGCAAGCCTACCACCAGCTGCCGGAGCTGCTGACCCGCACCGCCCGCGCCCGGGGCGAGCGTATCGGCGCCGACTTTGCTCCGGTCGACAAGTTCGACGCCCTGCCGAAGGCGCGCGGGGTCGACGGCGTCACCGCCTTCCTCACCGTGCAGGAGGGCTGCGACAAGTTCTGCACCTTCTGCGTGGTGCCCTATACGCGCGGCGCGGAGTGGTCGCGTCCGGTGGAGGCGGTGCTGGCCGAGGCGAGGGAGCTGGCGGCGCGCGGGGTGCGCGAGGTCACCCTGCTGGGGCAGAACGTCAACGCCTACAACGGGGAAGGCCCCGCCCGGGCGCCGTCGTCGCTGGCCCGGCTGGCCTGGGCTCTTGCCGAAATCCCGGGGCTGGATCGCATCCGCTACACCACCAGCCATCCCAACGACTTCACGGACGAGCTGATCGCTGCGCACAGGGACCTGCCCCAGCTGATGCCCTACCTGCACCTGCCGGTGCAGTCGGGTTCGGACCGGATCCTGCGGCTGATGAACCGCAAGCATGGGCGCCAGAAGTATCTCGACCTGATCGCCCGCATCCGGGAAGCGCGGCCGGACATGGCGATCTCGGGCGACTTCATCGTGGGGTTCCCGGGCGAAACCGACGCCGACTTCGAGCAGACCCTGGATCTGGTGCGGCAGGTCAACTACGCCTCGGCCTTCTCGTTCATGTATTCGCCCCGTCCCGGCACGCCGGCGGCGACCATGGCGGCGCAGGTCGCGGACGAGGTCGCCCGCGCCCGCCTCCACGCCCTGCAGGCCCTGCTGACCGAGCAGCAGGTCGCCTTCAACGCCTCGCGGGCGGGCATGACGGTGCCGGTCCTGTTCGAGCGCAAGGGCCGCCACGGCGCGCAGGCAATCGGCCGGTCGCCCTGGCTGCAGTCGGTTCACGTCGAGGACGCGGATCATCTGATCGGCCGGATCGTTCCGGTGGAGATCGAGCGCGGCCAGCAGAACAGCCTGTCGGGCCGCCTGATGCAGCAGACGGGGGCCTGATGGCGCGCGAGACCGAGTTTCTGGCCCTGGACGACGCCGCCCTGCGCGCCGTCATCGGTCCGAACAGCCGCCACGTCGCCCTGATCGAGGACGCGTTCAAGGTGCTGATCGAGGCTCCGGGCGGCGGCGTGACCATCAATGGCTCGCCCAAGGATCGGGCGCAGGCCAGACGGGTGGTGCAGACGCTTTCGGACCGTGCCGACACCGGCGCCGAGATCACCGAGGCTGACGTCCGCACGGCGCTGGGCGCGGCGGTGACCGCCCCGCGTCCGGGGCAGGGTCGCACCGTGCCGGACGCCGTGGCCCTGCCGGTCGGCCGCCGCGGGGCCATCGCGCCGAAGACCGCCGCCCAGGCCCGCTACCTCGAGATGCTGTCGCGCTGCGAACTGAGCTTCGGCGTCGGCCCGGCCGGCACCGGCAAGACCTTCCTCGCGGCGGCCTACGGCGCGTCGCTGCTGCGCCGGGGACAGGTCGACCGGCTGGTCATCACCCGTCCGGCGGTCGAGGCCGGGGAGAAGCTGGGCTTCCTGCCCGGCGACCTGAACGAGAAGGTCGATCCCTACCTCGCTCCCATCTGGGAGGCGCTGAACGACATCCTCGGGCCCGACGATGTGCGCCGCCGGCGGGACAAGGGCGAGATCGAGGCGGCGCCCATCGCCTTCATGCGCGGCCGCACGCTGGCGCACGCCTTCATCATCGTCGACGAGGCCCAGAACACCTCGCGGCTGCAGATGAAGATGGTGCTGACCCGCCTCGGCGAGGGCGCGCGCATGGTGGTCACCGGCGACCCCTCGCAGATCGATCTGCTCAATCCCCGCGATTCCGGCCTCGGCCACGCGCTGCGGATTCTCGACGGCGTCGAGGGCGTCGGCATGCTGAAGTTCGAGGCCTCCGACGTCGTCCGACACGCCATGGTCGAGCGGATCGTGCGCGCCTACGACGCGGACGCGTCGAAGCAGCGTCCCCGGGCGGATCTGGAAGACCCCGACCGGTGATCGAGGTTGAGATCGAGGACGATGGTTGGTCGAGGGCCCTGCCTTCCGCGGCGGAGCTGGTCCGGCGGGCGGCCGCCGCGGCGCTTGGACCGGCGGCCGGAG
>JANJTI010000354.1 GCA_024711185.1 Brevundimonas sp.
GGCACCGGCGGCGCCCGCGCGGCCCGCCGCGCCGGCATGGTGCCGGGCATCCTGTACGGCGGCGACAAGGCTCCGGTGGCCATCTCGGTCGACGAGAAGTCGTTCCGCAAGTCGCTCTACACCGGCAAGCTGCTGGGCCACTTGGTGACCCTGAAGTACGGCGACGAGACCCAGCCGGTCATCGCGCGCGACGTCCAGTTCGACCCGGTCAGCGACCGTCCGCTGCACTTCGACCTGATGCGCGTCGACGAGAAGCAGACGATCAAGATCGAGATCCCGGTCCACTTCATCAACGAAGACAAGTGCGCCGCCTTCCGCCAGGGCGGTTCTCTCGAAGTGGTCCGCCACGCCGTCGAGGTGAAGGTCCGCGCCGACCACATCCCGGAGGACCTGATCGTCGATCTCGCCGGCCACAAGCTGGGCGACATCATCCGCTGGTCCGACCTGAAGGGCGCCGACGACGTCGAGCCGACGATCGAGGGCCGCGACTTCGTGATCGCCTCGATCAAGACCTCGTCCGCCGCCAAGGCCGCCGACGAGATCGAGGCCGCCGTCGCCGAGGAGGCTGAAGCCGCCGAGGTTCCGGCCACCGAGCAGGCCGACGGCGACGCCGCCGCCGAGGGCGAGACGACCGAAGGCTGATCGTCCTTCGACATACTGTTTCAGAGGCGGCCCCTTCCGGTTACGGATGGGGCCGTTTCCTTGTCCGGAGCACGCCATGCTGATCATCGCCGGCCTCGGCAACCCCGGCCCGAGGTACGAGAAGAACCGCCACAACATCGGCTTCATGGCTGCCGACGAGATCGCGCGACGCTGGTCGTTCGGGCCGGAGCGGGCCAAGTTCCAGTCGGTGATCCGCGAGGCCGAGGTCGAGACGCCCAAGGGCCGGGTCAAGGTCCTGCTGATGAAGCCCCAGACCTACATGAACGAGAGCGGACGGGCGGTCGGCGAGGCGGCGCGCTTCTACAAGGTGCCGCCCGGCGACGTCATCGTCTTCCACGACGAGATCGACCTGGCTCCGGGCCGCTTCCGCATGAAGACCGGCGGCGGGGCGGCGGGCCAGAACGGGGTGCGAAGCCTGATCAGCCAGCTGGGACCGGACTTCCGGCGGGCCCGCCTGGGCGTCGGCCACCCGGGCCGGCCGGAGCTGGTGCACGCCCATGTGCTGGGCGACTTCCACAAGGCCGACCAGCCGTGGCTGGACGCCCTGCTGAACGCCTGCGCCGACGCCCTGCCCTTCGCCCTCGCCGGCGACGACGACCGCTACCAGGCCGAGGTCATGCGCCTCGCCCCGGCCCCGAAGTTCAGCCCCCGCCAGGCGGCCCAGGACGCGGCGCGGGGCGACTAGTCCTCGTACTGGACGGTGTAGCGCAGCGTCTGTTCGCCGCCGGCGGGGACGGTCAGCCGCCACGCCGGATAACCGCCTTCGGTGATGACGTGCCGGCGGCTGGAGCGCAGAATCCGGAAATCCTGCAGGTTCCACTCCTCCGGCACGATCTCGATCCCGGCGGCGGCGGACTTGTCGTTGCGGATCACCACCTCGACCGTGGCCCGGCGTCGCTGGCGCCATTCGCGCCGTCCGGTCACCTCGTCCTCGACCGTCTCGTGCGTCACGGCCAGACCCATGGCCTCGCCGAAAGCCAGTTCGACCGGCAGGCCGACGCCCTTGTCCTCGAACCGGGCCTGACCGGCGAAGAGTGCGCGCCCGCCCGACGTCTCCATCAGGGTGACCCCGCCGCCGGGCAGCGGCAGGCCAAGGCCATCGCGCTCGTCGTTGCGCAGGCGCAGCAGCAGCTCCGGGATCGTCGGATCCGCGTCGTTTCGGACTCCGATCACCGCCCGGTAAACACGACTGAATCGGACGTCGCCGCGGGCGATGAACTGCACCTGCTTGGTCTGGCGCGCGAGGACGTCGGTCGGCTCGGGCAGGGTGTAGATCTTGTAGTCCCCGAGCTCGCCAAGGCGGACGATGCGGCTGCCGGTGACGACGATCTCGCCGACCTCAACGCCGGGGGCGGCGGGCGACCCGTCCAGATAATCAGCGACTGCGCCTGCGCCGCTGCCGATCCGCGCCTGTGCAAACGTGGGGCCGAACGCATCCGACCCTGTCGTCGTGTCCAGCGGCCAGCAGGCCGGGCTGCGCACGACCTCGACCGGCTCGACCGGGACGGTGTCCTCGTCGCGGTTGAGGTTGCCGGCCACGACCTGGACCGGCGCCGCGGGAAAGCCGGTGCCGCCGAAGTTGGCGAGGGTGATCCAGCCGGCGAGGTCGAGGCTGGCGCCATCGGGCGAGACCCGGGCGACGTAGTCGGCGGACCACTGCAGGCCGGTGGCGAGATAGGCCAGGGTCACGGTGTGGCGACCCGCCGTGTCCGCCCGAGTGCGCACCGACAGCACCGGCTGGTCGCCCAGACCCTCGGGCACGCGGTCGAAGACGATGCGCTCGGTCAGGCCTGAGCAGTCCAGCGCCTCCAGCCGGCCGTCGATCTCCAGCACCGCGCCGGTCGGGCCGGCGCGGAGCACGGCGGCCTTCTCGACCTGTTCGCCGGTGGCGGGGTTGGTGCGCACCACCCGCACCACCTCCCCCACGGAGCGTTCGATCAACGAGCCGGGGCTGAGCAGGTCGAAGTCGGCGTTGCGCTCCACCACCCGCGCCGGGAGCCCGTCGAGCACGGCGGTCTGGGGGGCGATGCCGGTGGCGACCCCGCGAAAGCGGATCACCGCCTCCCCCGCCGGCAGGTCCACCGTGCGGGTCTCGACGATCAGGGCCAGACCTTCCCGGTCCAGCCGCTCCCAGGGGTCGTCAGACCGCTCGAGCAGCTCCGCCGTGTTCACGGGCCGGTCGCGATACACGACCACGGCGGCCCGCTCTGGGGCGGCTGAAATCACCTCGACCTGGGCCACGGCGGGCCCGGCCGGCAGGATCAAGGCTGCGACAATGAGGAGGCGGCGCACCCGCCTCAGCCTCCGGTGATCACGTCGGCGGTCAGGACGGTCTCGCCGTTGGCCGGCACCGGCACGCGCCAGACGATGGTGTCGTCGTCGCGCAGCTCGCCCTCGATCGACTGGTCCTGCAGCTGGGTGTCGCGGCCGAGGCCGTGCTGGCGCACCTCGACGACGACGGGCGTGGGGCGCGCGTTGCGAACGGTGTATTCCATGTCGAAACGGGTCCGCCAGCGGTAGTGGGCGGGCTTCGGCGCGGCCACGCTTGAGATCACCCGGGGCTGCACGGTGACGTCGAAAGCCTGGCCGGTGGTGATGACGATGTCGGAGCCGGCGGGCGTGTGGGCCACGCGGTCCTCGCCGACGAAGCGCGGCTGGCCGGCCTCGTCGTCGACATAGACGCGGGCCACCCCGGCCGGGAGCTGGGTTCCAACCCCGGCGGCGCGGCTGTTGGAGAAGACCACCGCCACCTCGGCGGCGACCGGCTCGGTCCGGGTCTCGAAGCCCCACGCCTCGTAGAGATAGCGCTTGCTCGCCGGGACGTTCGAGACGTCGATCAGCCCCACCTGCTTGCTCTGGTTGTTGGCGACGGTCACCGGCCCGGGCAGCGGATAGACATAGACGTCGGCCAGCCCCTGGGCCCCGCCGCCTCCAACCCCATTGCCGCGCGCGGGCGGCCGGACCGGCTGGGGGTAGGGCCGGCCGTATGGATTGGCCTCATGGACCAGCGCGACATCCCCGGCCACCACCCGCGTGTCGGCGTTGGTGAAGCTGGTCCCCGACTGGTTTGTGAGGGTGATCCAGCCGGTCAGGTCGAGCGTCCCCGCGCGCTCGTCGAAGCTGGCGACATAGTCGGCCTTCCACTGCAGGCCGGTGGTCAGATAGGTCAGGGTCACGTCGCGCCGCCCCGCCCCCTGGGCGTCGAGGGTGACGCTGAGGGTGGGCCGCGGCCGCAGGTTCGAGGGCACTTCGTCGAAGATGACGCGCGTCGGCACGCCGTCGTCGCGCAGCACCTCGATGCGGCCGTCGACCTCGAGCACCACGCCCTGGTTGGCGGCGAGCACCGTGGCCCGCTGCGTCTCCTGCGCCCCGCTGCCCGGATTGGTGCGGACGATGCCGATCTGCTCCCCGACGGCCGACTGCATCAGCTTGTCGGGGGTCAGCAGGTCGTAGTCGAAATTCTGCTCGACCACGGACAGGCCGCGGCCGGACAGGCTCACCGTCTCCGGGCGGATCCCCGCCGAGACGCCCGGGAACTCGCGCCGCGCCCGGCCCGCGGGCAGGTCCAGCGCGCGCACGTCCTCCACCAGGGCGATGTTCTGGTTGTAGATGGTCAGCGACACGGAGTCGGGCCCCCCGCCGCCATCCTGCGCCACCTGGGCAGCGGCCGGTCCGCCGCCGATCACACAGAGGGCGGCTCCCGCCAGAAGGGCAGTCCTAAACTCGACCATTGGCACGCTCCGCGGTTGCACCGAACCGTCTCACGGGCGGGAAAAGCTGTCGAGCCGCGAACGCCAGCGGGAGCGTCCCGCCCGGAATCGGACGGGGTGAGGAAAGACAGAAGGTGCGGCGCTCTTTGCGAATGGCGCCGGGGGCGCTATGCGCCCGTGACGCCGCTTCCTGTCGGCGGCCTGCGACACCACGAGGTATCCGCCGATGGCCCGCTCTCTCCTCGCCCTGCCTGTCCTGCTTCTGCTCGCCGCCTGCGGCTCCGGCGACGGGGGCAAGGGCGGTGCGGCGGCGGAGCCGGTGGCGGTGGGCGACGCCTGGTGCCGGCCCACCCCGAACGCACGGCTGATGACCGGCTGCTACCTGACCATGACCGCCCGGGCCGACGACCGGCTGGTGGCCGTGACCGCCTCCGGCGCGGGCCGGGTCGAGCTGCACGAGACCCGGATGGAGAGCGGCATGATGATGATGCATCCGATGGAGAACGGCCTGCCCTTGCCCCAGGGTCGTCTGATCGAGCTGGAGCCGGGCGGCAGCCACATCATGGTCATGGGGCTGGCCGGCCCGCTGGTCGAAGGCGACAGCGTGGAGCTGACCCTCGACTTCCAGCGGGCGCCCGACGCGAAGGTGACCGCCTGGGTGCGCCGGGCCGAGGCGGAGTGAGCGCGGCCTCGTGGCGAGCCTGACAAAACGGTCCAGACCGGCTAAGGGCACGCGCTCACGAGGAACCTCCCCAAGACCATGGCCCTGAAAGTCGCGATCGTCGGCCTGCCCAACGTCGGCAAGTCCACCCTGTTCAACGCCCTGACGCGGACCGCCGCGGCCCAGGCGGCCAACTATCCGTTCTGCACCATCGAGCCGAACACCGGCGACGTGGCGGTCCCGGAACCCCGGCTGCAGAAGCTGGCGGAGATCGCCGGCTCGAAGGAGATCATTCCGGCGCGCATCACCTTCGTCGACGTGGCCGGTCTGGTGCGCGGGGCGTCGAAGGGCGAGGGGCTGGGCAACCAGTTCCTGGCCAACATCCGCGACTGCGACGCCGTGGCCTTCGTGGCCCGCTGCTTCGTCGACGACGACATCACCCACGTCGAGAACCGCATCGACCCGGTTTCGGACCTCGAGATCATCGAGACCGAGCTGATGCTCGCCGACCTCGAAAGCCTCGAAAAGCGGGTGGTCAACGTCGAGAAGAAGGCCAAGGGCGGCGACAAGGAAGCCCAGCAGACGCTGCGCCTGATCAACCTGGCGCTGGAGCAGCTGCGGGCCGGCAAGCCGGCCCGACTGGCGGAGGTGTCGAAGGAGGACGAGAAGGCCTGGCATATGCTGCAGCTGCTGACATCGCTGCCGGCGCTGTATGTGGCCAACGTCGAGGAGGCCTCGGCCGACAAGGGCAATGAACTCTCCGCCAGGGTGGCCGAGCGGGCCGCCCGCGACAACGCCAACTCGGTTGTCATCTCGGCCCAGATCGAGTCCGAGATCGCCGTGCTGGACGACGAGGAGCAGAAGGATTTCCTCGAGGGGCTGGGGCTGGAGGAGCCCGGTCTGAACCGCCTGATCCGCGAAGCTTACAAGCTGCTGGGTCTGCAGACCTACTTCACCGTCGGCCCGAAGGAGGCGCGCGCCTGGACGATCCCGGTCGGCGCCACCGCGCCGCAGGCGGCGGGCGTGATCCACACCGACTTCGAGAAGGGCTTCATCCGCGCGGAGACCGTCGCCTACGACGACTACGTCGCCCTGAATGGCGAGGCCAGGGCGCGCGAGGCCGGCAAGCTGCGCGCCGAGGGCAAGGCCTACGTCGTCAAGGACGGCGACGTGATGCACTTCCTGTTCAACTGATCATCCGCCCTTGCGGCCGGACGGAGGAAGGCCCGCGCCGCAGCGGGTCAGCAGGACCACCGCGCCGTCGCGATCCGGCCAGGTCAGACGGAGGGAATCGCCCTGGGCCGCGAAGCGGACCCGCTCGCGCGTGGTCGCGCCCTCCGCCTGACAGGTCAGGGTCGCGTCGTAGCCCGCGGCGTTCTCATCGATGCGGTCGATGGAGCAGCTGTTCTCGTAGCCCTCGAACCGGGTGGTGGTGATCTCGATCGGCCGCTCGGCGCCGGTCGCGTTCGAGCACCAGGCGACGTCGGCGGCCCATCGGCCGACGAAGCTGGCCGGACCGGTTCCCGGCAGGGTGGTCCCGACCTCCGGCGGCGCCGCGGGCGGCGGGGCGGCCGCCTCGGGCGTGACTACCGGCGGCGCGGGCTGTGTCGGCGGGTTCACCGCTTCCTCGCCGCACCCGGCGAGCAGGGCGAGAGGCAGGACTGTCCAGAGAAGGCGAAGTTCGGTCATGGGGTCGAAAACGCCCCGTCGCCCCCGCGGCTCCGCTTCGCCTCGATCACGAAATCGCGGTGAAGCTTGCATCCGGCGGAAGTTTTTGCGAGGCGTTCTCCCGTGTCGAGAACAAAGGGGGTGTCCCGAATGGCTCAGAACACGACCCCGTGGGGAGCCCAGATCGATCCGCTTGCGCAGGACGTCGCGGCGGTGCTCAAGCGGATGGGGGGCTCGGCCCACCAGCGCGACGTGGTCCAGTGCGTGGCCGCGCTCAAGCGACAGCGGGGCGAGACCGTCGCCCAGGATCTGGCCGCCCGGGTCATCGAGGTGTTCGAACGCTATCGCGACCTGTTTTTCCGGCCGTTCGGCGAGGGATCGATGCGCTGGGCGCTACAGCCCGGCGTCGCCTGAGCCCGCCGCCCGGACATGACAAAAGGCCCGCGACCGAAGTCGCGGGCCTTGCCGTTTCGGGGCGCTGTCGCGGTTGTCGCGAGTGGCGCGAATGTCTCCGCCGCAATGTCTCGTCTGTAGCGGCCGGAATGTATCGCTCTAGAAGCGACGCACGTAGCTGAGGCCGTAGGTGTCGACCTCGCCGCCGTCATCCCGGAAGTCGCGTCGCGTCCAGTCGGCCCGCAGGCCGTTCTGACCGTCGAAGAACCAGTTGGCGCCGGCGCCGTAGTTGATGCTCTCGCCGTCCTCGCTGACGTCCACGCCGGCGAGCTCGGCCTTCAGCGAGGTGGTGCCGTAGCCGACGCGGCCGAACAGTTCGAGGTTCGGGCTCACCGGCACCGTGCCGACGAGGTAGGCCGCGGCGTCGTACTCGTGCTCAAGCGTGCCGGCCACGCCGCCGACGGTGATGTCCTCGTCCTGGACGCCGACCGACGCCTCGCCTTCGATGCCGACGTACGGGGTGAAGCGATAGCCGAGACGGCCGGTCACCGCGCCAAGGTTGCCCTGGTTGCCGTCGAAATGGGTGTAGCCGATCGAGCCGGTGACCGGCGATGTCGGCGCCTGCGCCATGGCCGGCGCGGCGATCAGAGTAAGAGCGGCGGTCGCGAGAAGAACGTTACGCATTGTTTCTGTATCCTCTAGATGTGATCGCCGAAAAGCGACCAGCCCCATCCAGCGGGAAACAAATGGGCGGCGCACAGGCGCGTTCCAGACCTCGAAGACATCTGGAAACCGGGTGTGAACAGCGAGACACAGACAGCGATACGCCAATCATGACTTAACGGCGGCGTTTTGTAGGCCGCCGAAGTCTAGCGGTCCTTCTCCCGCTCGCTCCCCGATCGGGCGTCGAGCGCCGCCTGGGCGGCGGCGAGGCGGGCAATCGGCACGCGGTAGGGCGAGCAGCTGACGTAGTCGAGGCCGACGGTCTCGCAGAAGGCGATCGAGGCGGGGTCGCCGCCGTGCTCGCCGCAGATGCCCATCTTCACGCCCTCGCGCGCGCCCCTGCCCCGTTCCGCGGCGATGCGGATCAGGTCGCCGACGCCGTCCTGGTCGAGGCGGACGAAGGGATCGGTCTCGAAGATCCCCTTGTCCATATAGGCCTGCAGGAAGCGGCCGGAGTCGTCACGACTGATGCCGAAGGTGGTCTGGGTCAGATCGTTGGTGCCGAAGCTGAAGAACTGGGCGTGCTCGGCCAGGTCGGCGGCGCGCAGCGCGGCTCGGGGCAGCTCGATCATGGTGCCGACCAGATACTCGACCCGGTCGCCGGCCTCGGCGAAGACGGCTTCGGCGGTGCGGTCGGTGAGCTCGCGCAGGAACTTCATCTCAAGGCCGAGCGCCACCAGCGGGTGCATGATCTCGGGGATGGGGGCGACGCCCGAGGCCTTCTTGACCTCCAGCGCCGCCTCCAGCACCGCCCGGACCTGCATCTCGTAGATCTCGGGCCAGGCCACGCCCAAACGGCAGCCTCGGTGGCCGAGCATGGGGTTGGTCTCGTGCAACTCCTTCGCGCGCCGCTTCAGCTTGGCGGCGTCGAGACCCTGCGCGGCGGCGAGGGCGTCGATCTCGCCCTCGGAGTGCGGGATGAACTCGTGCAGCGGCGGGTCGAGCAGGCGCACGGTGACCGGCAGGCCGCTCATGATGGTGAACAGCTCGACGAA